>CAMEIU010000144.1 GCA_945918815.1 uncultured Clostridia bacterium | reverse complement strand
GCCGATGGAAAGGCGGATGGCAAACCGGTCCATCTGGCTGTCGGGCAGCAGCTGGGTGCCGGAGGCGCCGGTGGGATTCTGGGTGGCAATGACCACAAAGGGCTGGGGCAGGGCATAGGTCTGGCCGTCCACGGTGACCTGTCCCTCCTCCATGGCCTCCAGCAAAGCGGACTGGGTCCGGGAAGTGGCCCGGTTCAACTCGTCGGCCAGAAACACGTTGGTCAGCACCGCGCCGGGCTGATAGACCATGGCCCCGGTTTCCTTCTGATAGATGGAGTAGCCGGTGATGTCCGAGGGCAGCACGTCGGGCGTAAACTGAACCCGGCCGTAGTCCAGGCCCAGGGCTTTGGAAAAGGCCAGCGCCATGGTGGTTTTGCCCACGCCGGGAATATCCTCCAGGAGAATGTGGCCTCGGGCCAGAATGGTGGTCAGGACCCACAAAAGCGTCCGGTCCTTGCCCACAATGACCTTCTTTACTTCCCCAATGATCTGACTGATGGAACCCATATGCGTTTCTCCCTTGAAAAAACAGTCTCTCTATATAAACGACAAAAGATCTGAAAAGTTGCAGTGAAGGAAAATTTTTTTGAATTGACAACGGACAATGGAGGTGTTTTCCTTCGGAAAATGATTGAAATATGCCCATTTCCAGGTGATCCGTAGGGGCGACCGCAAGGGTTGCCCCTACGGCGCTGCTCGGTCGTGCTTCTATAAATTAAAATCGTCCCGAAGGGACACCATCATTGTCAATTGTCCATTGTACATTGTCCATTACACTCATTCCGGCTCCATGGCGCTGTGGAGCGTGTCGGTGATGGCGTCCCGGAAAATGCTGCCCGCCTGGGTGTGGAGGGTCTGCATGGAGGCAGCGGCCATGTTCACCGGCACGTTGCCGCTCATGGACACGTCCAGGTCGAAGATCAGCTTGGTCTCCTTGTCGGAGGCGTCGTTGCCCCGCTTGAGCATGCCGGGGCCCACATGGAGCTTCATGCTGCATCCGCCGGGAATGGCGGCCTCCATGTCCTGGGTGCAGCGGGTGAAGGCCTGCTCCGGCACGTCCTCTTCGCAGAGCAGTCCCAGATAGCTGGGCTTCAGCAATTCTTTCCAAGGGGTGCCCTCCAGGTCCAGATCCCGGCGGGAGATGGCGTTGAGGTACCGGAGGCCCACCCGCTCAAAGAAGGCGGGCTTGTAGACCTTGATGAAGGTTGCCAGGGGCTTGTCCATCATCCGGGCGAATTCCTCCCAGCGGGTATACCGGGCGCAGGACAGGGAGATGAAGTCCTGGGTCAGATTGATGCGGAAGCGGCCGTCGGCGGTGACGAACTGATAGTTGGTCACGGGCTTGGGCTGCTCTACCCGCGGCGGCTGTCCGGGCAGCTGGGTGATCTTCACCGGCGGCTGATCCTGCCGCTGCTGATATCTGGGAAACACGTCCCGGATGGCGTCCTGAAACTCCACCGGCGCGTTGGCCCCAATGGACAAAATGGTCGGAAACCGCAGCTGGCAGATGACCTCGGCCAACTGGTTCCTTGTATAAACACAGCGTTCTTCCATAGAAAACATAGAACGACTCCCTTTCGATGATAATCAAAATCATTATAACGTATTCTGAGGAAATTGACAATGGACAATTGACAGGGAACGTACGCAGCCTCGTGTCCCCTGAAAGAGGGCGCGAGACTGCCTTCAATCATTCAAATCATCCGCGTCAGCGGATACATTCATTGTCAATTGTCCATTGTCAATTCAAAATGAATGCAGTATAATCAACCTGATAAAATTAAAAAGCTAGGAGGCTCTTTATGACTCTCACAGAACGATTTTTAAAGCTCGTATCCTTTGATACCACCTCGGACGAATCCAGCGAGACCTGCCCGTCCACGCCCAATCAGAAGGTCCTGGGCCAGGAGATCGTCCGGCAGATGCTGGAGATCGGCATCACCGACGCCCATATGGATGAAAACGGCTATGTCTACGGCACCGTCCCCGCCACCGGCAAGGGCCCGGTCATCGGCCTCATCGCCCACATGGACACCTCTCCCGACGCCAGCGGCGCCAATATCCGGGCCCGCGTCACCGAGCCCTATGACGGCGGCGACGTGGTGCTGAACCAGGAAAAGGGAATTATCCTGTCCCCGGCGGAGTTTGCGTCTCTGCGCAGCCATGTGGGCAAGCATCTCATCGTCACCGACGGCACCACCCTTCTGGGCGCCGACGACAAAGCCGGTGTGGCTGAAATTCTGGCCTGCGCCCAGCGGCTGCTGCAAAGCGGCAAGCCCCATGGGGCCGTCCGTCTGGGCTTTACGCCGGATGAGGAAATCGGCCGCGGCGCGGACCGGTTCGATGTGGCCGGTTTTGCCGCCGACTATGCCTACACCGTGGACGGCGGCTCCCTGGGCGAGCTGGAATATGAGAATTTCAACGCCGCCTCGGCCACGGTGACCTTCGCCGGGAAAAGCATCCATCCCGGCTCCGCCCGGGGCAAGCTGGTCAACGCAGCCACCCTGGCCATGGAGTTCCACAATCTGCTGCCGGCCAATGAGGTCCCGGCCTGCACCGAGGGCTATGAGGGCTTCTATCACCTGACCGGCATGGAGGGCAGCGTGGAGCACGCCCAGCTGAAATATCTCATCCGGGACCACGACGCCGCCAAGTTCGAGGCCCGCAAGGAATTCCTGGTCAACGCCGCCCGCTTCTTCAATGAGAAGTACGGCGCGGGTACGGCGACCCTGACCGTGAAGGACAGCTACCGGAACATGAAGGAAATGATCCTGCCCCATATGGAGATCGTGGAGAACGCCAAGAAGGCCATGGAGGCCTGCGGCGTGACGCCCCAGGTGATCCCCATCCGCGGCGGTACCGACGGCGCCCGCCTGTCCTTTGAGGGCCTGCCGTGCCCCAACCTCTGCGCCGGCGGCAAAAACTGCCACGGCCGTTTCGAGTATGTCCCTGTGGAGGACATGGAAAAGATCGTGGACATTCTGGAAGCCATCATTCTCGGCGCAGCGGAATAAGGAAACCTGCGTGAAACAAAAAACAGGGCTGCCTCCTTGGGGAGGCAGCCCTGTTTTCGGAATACTCAGTGGGTCAGGAAGAAGGTCAGTGCGAAGAGAATGGAAATGATCCAGGTGGCCACGTGGATCTCCTTGATCTTGCCGGAGAAGATCTTGATGAACACATAGGAGATCAGACCGAAGGCGATGCCGTAGGAGATGCTGTAGGTGAAGGCCATGATGGCGATGGTCATGAAGCTGGGCACGGCGTTGATGGGGTCGGTCCAGTCGATGTTCTTGACGCCGCCGATCATCAGAACGCCCACATAAATGAGGGCCGTGGCGGTGGCGCAGGACGGGATCATCTGGGCCACGGGAGCCAGGAACATGGCAAGGAAGAACAGCGCAGCCGTGACCACGGAGCTGAGACCGGTGCGGCCGCCCTCGGAGATACCGGAGGAGGACTCCACGAAGGTGGTGACGGTCGAGGTGCCGCAGACGGAGCCGAAGCAGGTGGCGATGGCGTCGCAGAGCATGGCCTTGTTCATGTTGGGCACTTCGCCGTCCTTGGTCAGCATGTTGCCGGCGGAGCAGGCGCCGTAGAGGGTGCCCAGGGTGTCGAACATATCCACCATGCAGAAGGCCAGCATGGTGCTGAGGAACATGACGATGAAGCTGCCGACGCCGTTGGCGGCGATGTAGGCGGAGAAGTCAAAGCCCTCTTTGAAGACCCGGCCGAAGGACAGAGTGGCGAAATCCTGGAAAGAACCGGCCACGGTGGTGGTCAGGTTGGGAGCCACGGAGCTGGCGTAGAAGCCGGGGATGGTGATGAGGCCCACCACATAGTAGGCCACGGCGGAGCCCAGGATGCCCCAGAGAATGGCGCCGCGGACCTTCTTGCTGGACATGACGCCGACGGCGATGATGCCCAGAATGGTGATGAGCTTCGGCATGATCTCGGCCCAGGTGACGCCGCCAGTGTAGACGTTGAAGGAGGCCAGGGTGACGCAGGTGGCCGCGTCATTGACCACGATCCCGGCGTTCTGGAAGCCCAGGAAGGCGATGAACAGGCCGATGCCGGCGGAAATGGCCACCTTGACCGCGGCGGGAATGGCGTCAAAGATGACTTTCCGAAGGCCCGTGACGGTGAGCAGCACGAAGACCAGGCCGTCGATCAGGACCAGCACCAGGGCATTGGCATAGCTCAGGCCCAGGCCGAAGCAGACGGTGTAGACGAAGTAGGCGTTGAGGCCCATGCCGGAGGCCTGCGCCAGCGGCAGGTTGGCCAGGAGGCCGATGAGCAGGGTGCCGACGACGGCGGACAGGGCGGTCGCGATGTACACCGCGCCGTAGGTGACTTGCGGTTCCAGACTGGCGAACATGCCTGCGTTGACCATCAGGATATAAGCCATGGCCATAAAGGTGGTCAGGCCGGCAAATATCTCTGTACGGACATTTGAGCCGCGCTCCTGGATCTTAAAGAATTTTTCCATGGATACGATCCCTCCTGATTTGATTCCGCTCTGCGGGGAGCGGTATATGGTAGTTTAATTATAAACAATTTATGAACGAAAAACAAGGAACCCCGGGGCGCCGGACTGACGAAAGATTCTCCTGAAAATTCGTGAAAATGGACGATTGACAAGATTCCCTAAATATTTTTGAGCGTCCTTCAGATGGATTTGACAAGCGGCGGCCGCTGCTTTATAATAAAACCGTCTCCGATGCCAAAAGCTGGCACGGTGGAGTAACATAGTAAGGAGCGCTGTGGAATGGTATATAGAATGAAAATCGCGGGCGTGGAGCGGGATCTGCCCATCTGCAAGGTCAACGACGATCTGTACATCGGCGCGTTTGTGATCTTTGGGGATGTGGAGCTGACGGAGAAATGCGCCGGCGCACTGCTGGAAAAGGCCCCGGCCTATGACTATCTGCTGACGGCGGAGGCCAAAGGCATTCCCCTGATTCACGAAATGGCCCGCCAGAGCGGCCAGAACAAGTACATTTTGGCAAGAAAGGCCCCGAAACTGTACATGCGCGACATCCTGGAGGTAAAGGTCCATTCCATCACCACCGCCAAGGAGCAGCGTCTGTATCTCGACGGCAACGACGCTGCCCTCATGAAGGGAAAGAAGATTCTGATCATCGACGACGTGATCTCCACCGGCGAGTCCCTCCACGCCCTGGAGAAGCTGGTGGAAGCCGCCGGCGGCGAGATCTGCGGCCGCATGGCCATCCTGGCCGAGGGCGACGCCCAGGAGCGGGACGATATCATCTACCTGGAAAAGCTGCCCGTCTTCAACGCCGACGGCACGATCAAGGAATAAACCGGCGAACGCCTCCCTTCACAAAAGGGAGGCGTCGCTTCAGCCGGATCGGCAAATCCCAATTATGGCTATCGGGAAAAATAAGCAAGGGCAACTATCTTGCAAGGGATCCAAAGACGCTGTCATGGTTGCG
>CAMEIU010000143.1 GCA_945918815.1 uncultured Clostridia bacterium | reverse complement strand
TGATAAGATCGGCGTAACGGTCGATGGTTTTGCCCGCCTGCTTCCGGTTTTTGGGAGAAGAAACGGGACCGATGCCGCAGCCGTACATCAAGACCTTGTTGCCCCGGCGTTTGGCCATGGCGATGCTGGTGAGATAATACTGGAGGGACCGGGTGCTGGTGACATCCTGAATCAGGCTGCCGCCGCCGTTGATATAGAGCTTGGTCTTTCCCATGCGGCTCCAGAACTTCGGAAAATCAAAGGTGTGGACCGCGTCCACCCGGTAGCGGAGCCGGGTCTGCTTCGGGTTCCGGGACAGAACGCAGATGGGCATGTCCGGATCGATATGGCGCATCTGCTGCAAAATGGCCTCGAGAATGCTGTCGTCTCCGGCGTTGCCCTTTCCATAGGCCCCGCAGATCAGCACGCCGTCCCGCTTTCCTTTGGGCCGCTGGGACCGGCGGAGAATGATCCGGTAGATTTCCTTCTGCCGCGCCACCGTGGCGTCGATGGAGAGTTGCGTGGAGGCCTTTTCATAGAGGGCCTCGCCCAGGTGGAGCCGCAGATCCCGGTCCGTGGCCAGCAGAACCATGTGCTCGGCCAGCTTCCGGTCATCCTGGGCCTCGAACAGGAGGCCGCAGACACCGTCCTCAATGAGCAGCGGCACGCCGCCCACCCGGGAAGCGATGGTGGCGCAGTGCATCCGGGCGCCCTCGGTCAGGGCATAGGGGAAGGTCTCGGAGAGAGAGGTCAGGGTGTTGACGTCCAGGGCGTTGTAGAAGCTGTCGGTGTCCTCCACCCAGCCGGCAAAGGCGTAGGCGCCCTTGGGACAGCATTGGGCAGCCAGGGCTTCCAGCTCCTTCCGCTGCTCGCCGTCGCCGGCGATGACCAGGCGAATGCGGTCTGTCTTCTGGCAGGCTCTGCCGAAGCCGCGGATCAGGGTGGCCACGTCCTTGACGGCAGAGAGCCGGGCGGCGATGCCGAAGCTCACATCCTCCGGTCCGGCCTCCAGGCCGATGCTTCTGAGATAGGCCTGCCGGTCCAGCTTCGGCGTCACCGGCGTGAAGTCCACGCCGTTGTAGATGGCGAACATGGTTTCCGGGTCAAAGCCCCGGGAGATCAGGAGGTCCGCCATGGCGTCGGAGACGCCGATGTGATAGGGAATCCGGCGGACGCAGACCGTGTTGATGGTGCCGTAGGTCAGGCGGTGGAAGGGACGGCCCAGGTAGTCCAGCCGGTAGTCGCTGTGGACCGTGGTGACCATGGGGACCCGGACCTTGGCCCGCAGCAGGGTGCCCATGAGGTTGGCCCGGGAGCCGTGGCAGTGGACGATCTGGAAGCCCTCTTCCTGAATCATTGCCGCCAGGGTCCTGACCACGGCGAACAGATTGCCGGAATCGAGAATCAAGGTGTCGATTCCCATGTCCCGGGCCTCCTGGGCGAAGGGGCCCTCCATAAAGCAGACCAACCGGACCTGCTCCGTGCGTCCCAAGCCCTGGAGCAGCGTCAGCACATGGGTCTTGGCCCCGCCCACGTCGCCGCCGGAGATCAAATGCATGATTTTCATAGCAATACTCCTTCAGATGCCCTCTTGAGAAACAAGCTGTGATGGGGTATAATAGAGTAATGGACAATTGACAATGGACAATGAATGTGTCGCTTCGCAACAAAATGTAAATATTTCAGAGGGCCCTCGTTCCCCATGCGCGTCAGCGGATACCTTCCTTGTACATTGTACATTATTATAATCCATTTTGTCTTACATGGCAAACCCTAAAACCATCTTAGGAGGAACTTATGAAAATCATCGACGAAAAGGGCCGGCTCTTTGGGAAGCTGAACCTCATTGATCTGGCCGTCATTCTGGTGCTCATCGTGGTTGTGGCCGCCGTGGGTATGAAGGTTTTTGGAAACGACGCCGTGGAAGCGGTCACCAGTGAAAAGGTGCTGCTGACCTATGAAGTGGTCTGCCAGGATGTGCCCGAGAACGTGGCGGAATACTGCGAGGCCCACGTCGGCGGTCAGCTGCTCTCCAGCGGCAAACTGTTGAACGCCTATATCACCGGCTGCCGGTCCGAGACCGTGGTGACGCCTCAGGGCAGCCGGGTCGATCTGTACTTCACCATTGAGGCCCATACCACCTTCTCCACCACCTACGCCGTAGGCTCCCAGGAGGTCCGGGTGGGCAAGGAGCATCTGGTCAAGACCTCCGACATTGAGGTAGAGGGTATCATCTCCGGTCTGGAGGTCTCCGCCGATGACTGAGATCCTGCGCGGCAGCCTGCTCTGGCGGGCGCTGCTGGCCATTGCGGGGTTCTTCGGGCGGATGTTCCGTGACAGCTTGGTGGTTCGGGCCCTGATCCGCTGGTGGCAGTCCAGCGGCACCCGGGCGTTCTTTGTGCGGCATCTGTCGGCAGAGGACGGGGCCACGGCCAGTTCCGGCTACACCTGGCTCTCCCAGGGGTGTAACGACCGGCTGGCCCGGATCCACCGGCCTCTGGATTGGTTCCGGGAGAGCGTCGTTGGCCGGATCTACGGAGCCGTTTTCCGCTGTGGACGGCACAGCCGCCTGCTGGGCTGGCTATTCCGGGGCGGCCTGACGGCCTTCCTGCTGACAGCCCTGGGCCTTTACTGCATCGTGGACTATTCCCTCCGGGATGTGCTGCCCATTCCCGCCCTGGCCTCCGTCTGGGACGAAGGGCTGCTGCTCCTGTGCGTTCTCTGGATTCTCCGGCAGCGGATGGACCGGAAGACGCCCTTGGCCGCCCGGACCAATCCCATGGACGTCCCCCTGCTCTGCTTCCTGGCTTTGGGCTTCTGGCTCATGAACACCAACTACAGCTACTACTCCATCTCCGTGTCCGGCTACCGGGCCACGGTGCAGTATATGCTCTGGTTCTTCGTCCTCACAAGAATGCTCCGCGACGACCGGGATTTCATGACCATCTACTATGTCATGCTGGCCGCCGCCACGGCTATCGCCCTCCACGGCATCTACCAGTATATCGTGGCGGTGCCCATTCCCGAAACCTGGACCGACCAGGCGGAGCAGTCCGTCCGGACGAGAGTCTTCTCCATCTTCGGAAGCCCCAACATCATGGGCGACTATATGGTTCTGTTTGCGCCCATGTGCGCCGCATTGGCCTACTATCTCAAAAAGCCCTGGCAGAAGGTTCTGGCCTGGTTCTGCACGTTCCTCATGTGCTTCGCCTGCCTGTTTACCATGTCCCGGGGCGCATGGGTGGCCATGGCCGTGGCCGTGGTGCTGTTCTGCCTGCTGGTGGACCGGCGGCTCTTCGCCTTGCTGGTGGCGGCCGCGGCGGGCGCCTGTTTCCTGCCCTTTGTGGCAAGCCGCATCGGATATCTGTTCACAGAGCAGTTTGCCGAATCCACGGCCCGCGGTGGCCGCAACAGCCGCTGGCACCTGGGCATGAACTACCTGATCGAGTCCAATCACCCCTGGATCGGCCTGGGTCTCGGCATGTTCGGCGGCGCCATCGCCATGCAGCACCAGATCATCGACGGCATGGAGTATTTCTATCTGGACAACTACTATCTCAAGATCATGGCCGAGATGGGATACGTGGGCTTCGGGGCCTTTATCCTGTTGCTGGTGTTCCTGGCCGTCGTCGGCTTCCGCAGCGTCTACCGCGGCAAGAAGCTGGCATTGCCGAAGGGGGCAACCTCCATGCGGCCCCTGGCCGCCGGAATGCTCTCGGGCCTCTGCGGCGTCCTGGTCCACTGCTACTTTGAAAACATCTTTGAAGAGCCCTACATGATGGCCTACTTCTGGATCTTGGCCGCCATGATCGTGTATGTCGGCTTCCTGCGGCCCAAAACTGCGAAAAAATGAGAGAGACGGCACGGCAGAAAACGCCGTGCCGTTATTTATCTGGTTCTCGGATTCTACTTCCAATTAAACTGTAGGACACGGCCACTGGACGTGCCCTACAGGGGGCCTATGCTCACAGCACAGGCAATTGCAGTGGAGAAGAGCTCTGCTTCATGGTATGTTCAGACCAATCAGGAAGCAGACAAAGGCCAGGATGGTCAGGACCAGCCAACCGACCCAGCGGCCGGCGAGTTCCCATTCGCTGGGCTCCGCATCCTCCGGGTCCCGAATCCGAAAGCTAAGGTGGAAACGGAACAGGGCATCGGCAAACAGGATGGACACGGCACAGACAACGCAGAGGAGCACCCCCAGGAAATATGCCCCAAAGGAGCCCCGCCGGACCACCTCCGGCGCCAACGCCATGCGCAGGATGCTGCTGACAGGAGGAGCGGCGGCAGACTCCGAATTGTCGACGGTGATCTTAACCATGGGATACAGGTCGCCGTCCTCCCGGAGCAGAAGGAATGTGGAACCCACGTCCACATAAGCGCCCCGGAACAGCGTGTTCCCACTGTCCAGCAC
This sequence comes from uncultured Clostridia bacterium, assembly GCA_945918815.1. Classification (GTDB taxonomy): domain Bacteria; phylum Bacillota; class Clostridia; order Oscillospirales; family Oscillospiraceae; genus Avoscillospira. The sequence goes on along the minus strand of CAMEIU010000143.1, from coordinate 1,096 downwards.
CTCAACGCCCACCAGGGTGCTCGGATTGCTGACATTCAGCGCGTTCTCCTCGCTGGGCACGGCGGTGGGATCAAACACACTGGAATAGGGACCGAACTCCCTGTCGCCGCAGCGGTAGGCGACCACCGGACCGGGGGAAACCGTGAAGGTTGCCCGCATCCCGTCCACCTTGCCGGAATAGGTGGTGACCGCGCCATCCGTCTGGATCCGCAGAGGGGAATCCTGATACCAAACCACCTGCTGGCGGCCCAGGGTGCAATAGAGAATCAGAAACAGCAGAATCAGAAATCCCTGCAAACACAGCAGAATCCGCTGGCCCATAGTAAGCTCCAGCCATTTGTCTTTCATATGGGTATTCCTCCCTCTATTCGGGTCAAAATCCTGACCGGGTTTGATCGAAACTGAAAAATTGGAATATGATGCTTCATAGGGTGTAGGGGCACTGTTTGATAGGTACGCACTGGACGTGCCGCATGGAGGCAGCTGCATCCCGGAACCAACTGCCAAACGGCGCGTCGGGTCGTGGTCCAGACCAGCCTCTCTTGCCCTTCGGGCAATTCACCTTCCCGCGCCCTACACAGGCGGTACAATACCTCGTCAAATCCCAATTTCTATTTTTATTCTATCATTTTTTCCGCCTTTATGGCAAGAAAAAGCCACAGCCTTGCGGCTGTGGCTTTTGGATTTTTGAATTAGTCGTTGGCGATGTCGATAACGACGCCGGAACCGACGGTACGGCCGCCTTCACGGATAGCGAAGCGGAGGCCCTTCTCGATAGCGATGGGGGTGATCAGCTCGACGTTCATGTCGATGTTGTCGCCGGGCATGCACATCTCGACGCCCTCGGGCAGGGAGATGATGCCGGTCACGTCAGTGGTACGGAAGTAGAACTGGGGCCGATAGTTGTTGAAGAACGGAGTGTGACGGCCGCCTTCTTCCTTGGACAGGACGTAAACCTGGCCAACGAACTTGGTGTGAGGATGGATGGAACCGGGCTTCGCCAGAACCTGGCCTCTTTCGATGGACTTCTTGTCCACGCCGCGCAGCAGAGCGCCGATGTTGTCGCCGGCTTCAGCGTAGTCCAGCAGCTTGTGGA
>CAMEIU010000142.1 GCA_945918815.1 uncultured Clostridia bacterium | reverse complement strand
GTCCGTCGGGGCCCGGGGCATGATCGGCAAGGGCGCACGGCTGCCGGAAGTGGTGGAGGCCATGAAGCAATATTCCGGCGTCTATTTCGGCGCCATCGGCGGCGCGGGCGCCCTGCTGGCCAAGTGCATCAAGAAGGCCGAGCTGATCGCCTATGAAGACCTGGGGGCCGAAGCCCTGCGGAAGCTCTATGTGGAGGACATGCCCCTGGTGGTCATCATCGACGCAGAGGGCCGGAACCTCTATGAAGAAGGCCGGGCCGCCTACCTGGCAAATAAATAAACAGAGAAAAGAGATGGAGAGAACATGACAGATTTACTGGAAGCCTTAATGATCCTCTGCTTTGGCCTGTCCTGGCCCATTTCCATTCGGAAATCCTGGGTCTCCCGGACCGCCAAGGGAAAAAGCCTGCTGTTTGAGTTTTTCATCTGGGTCGGCTATGTCTTCGGCATCATCCGGAAGTTCATGCTGTGGAACGCGGCGGCCGGCGCACCCTTGGGCTGGCTGTTCTATCTCAGCTGGTTCTTCTACGTGCTGAACATTTTGGAGATCACCATCGACATGCTCCTGTGGCTCCGCAACACCCGCCTGGACAAAATCGCGGCGAAGAAGCAGAGCTGAACACAGCCCCTCCGGCAAAGCGCAGAGTTCCTAAGACAGTTAACAGCCACAGCAGTCTGCACTGCTGTGGCTGTTTTTGTTTTTATTCTGTAATTTAATCATACGGAACCGAAACAGTTCTGCAAATTGGGATTTATCTATGAGTTGACAATTGATAATTGACAATTGACAATGGAGGTATCCGCTTCGCGGATGATTGAAATGATTGCCCGCCAGAAAGAAATCCGTAGGGGCAGCCCCATGTGGCCGCCCGTTGGTGCAGGCTTTCGGGCGGCCACGCGGGGCCGCCCCTACGGTGTTGCTTGATCGTGCTTCTGTCAATTCTAATTCATCGCGAAGCGACACCATAATTGTCAATTGTCAATTCGCTCTACAAATCCCAATTTGCCAAGCAGCCACAAAGGCGCACTTCTATACGGGGCACTCCCGTCTGCGCGCTCTGTTTTACGAACAACGTCCGAGGCCGGAGGGATCAAGCGTTGTCTATTCGGCGTTTTGCAGCATCAGGCACAGGACGATCTGGATGCCGTCCCGGAGGCTGTCCAGTTCCACCCATTCCTCCCGGGTGTGGGCCCCGCCGCCGCGGACGGTACCGATGGTGTTGGCAGCGATCCCCAGCGACAGGGGAATGTTGCTGTCGGTGGAGGCGGGCATGTGCTTCGGCGTCTCACCGGTGCAGGCCCGGATCACCGCGTCGCTCTGTTCCGTAAACCGCCTGAGGGCCGCCGGATCCACGGGTCCGTTGCCGGGCCGGACGCCCAGCAGCTCCACCGTCAGTTCGCCGCCCAGGTTTTCACAGGACTGTAAAATCTCCCGGAACTGCCGCTCCATGATCGCCAGACATTCCTGGGACGAGGAACGGAATTCATAGAGCAGAGAGGCCTCCTGGGCGATGGAATTGACCGTGGTGCCGCCCTCGATGCGGCCCACGTTGTAGGTGGTCCAGGCCTCCTTGGGCGTCTCCTGCCGGTAGAGCGTGTCCACCAGGCGGCAGAGAATGGCGATGGCGTTGGGCCGGCCGAAGTCGCCGTAGGAGTGGCCGCCTTGGGTCTTACAGGTGATCTGATACCGCCAGGAGCCCACCGCGCCGTCGCAGCATTCCGGCAGATAGCAGTCAAAGGAATAGAAAGCCTTGATCCGGTCCCCATAGGCCGCGAACACCGCCTTGGTGCCGTCCAGATTGCCCAGGCCTTCCTCGCAGCTGTTGGCCACAATCAGGAAGCCGTTCTTGGGCGTTTTCTTCTCCCGGAGAAAGTATTTGGCTGCCAGCATCAGGTTCACCAGATTGGCCGTGTCGTCGCCGATGCCGGGGGCATAGAGGCGGCCGTCTTCCTCACGCATGGACAGGGGATCCAGATCCGGGAACACCACGTCCGTGTGGGCCTGGAACACCGTCAGGTCGCCGTCCTGGGGTCCCAGCTTCAAAATCACGTTCTTTTGATCGTCAATGGTCACGTCTTCAGCCCCCTGGGCCAGGAACCAGTCCCGGCAGAAAGCCGCCCTTTGGTCCTCCTGATGGGAAGGCGCCGGAATTCTGCCCAGGGTCCGCAGAAGCGCCTTGGCTTCCTCCAAAGACGCGGCGGCATAGGCCGCCGCAGTTTGCTTGATGGTTTGTTTCAACCTTCCACGACCTCCTTGCCGCGCACCAGCCGCCTGCACAGGGCCAGTCCCGCCAGCATCACAATCGGAAACACAATTCCGGCCAGGAGACCCCGTTTCAGGTCGTCCTCCAGAGCCGTGGAGACAAAGCCCACCACCGTGGGCCCCGATGAGCAGCCCAGGTCTCCCGCCAGGGCCAGCAGGGCAAACATGGCCGTGCCGCCCAGGGGACATTTCTCCGCCGCCAGGCTGAACACACCCGGCCACATGGCCGCCACGGACAAGCCGCAGAGGCCGCAGCCCAGCAGAGACGGCACCGCCCAGGGCGACAGGGTCGCCAGCAGATAGCTGCCGATACAGAGAAGGCCGCAGGCAGCCAGATATTTCGTCAGGTCGATCATCTCTCCGATTTTGGCGTGAAAGACGCGGCCCAGACCCATGAGAATGGAAAACAGACACGGTCCGGCCAGGTCGCCCACCGCCTTGGACACCCGCAGGCCGCTTTCGGCAAAGGCCGAGGCCCACTGGCTCATGGCCTGCTCCGACGCCCCGGCGCAAACCATGAGAAGGGTGAAGACCCAGAACAGCTTGCTCCGCAGCAACGCCCGGATACCCATGCTCTTTCCGGTCTCCACCAGGGGCGCGATGGGGACCTGGGTGAAATAAACCAGGTTGCAAAGGGGGACCACTGCCCAGCAGCAGGCCACCAGCTTCCAGGACCCCATGCCCAGCACGCGGAACAGAACCGTAGACGTCAGAATCACCAGCACGCAGCCCCAGCAATAGAACGAGTGGAGCAGGCTCATGGCAGCCGCCTTGCCGTCGGTGGGGCAGGCCTCCACAATGGGGCTGATCAGGACCTCGATCAGGCCGCCGCCAATGGCGTACAGGACCACGGCAATGCAGAGGCCGGCGTAGGGATTTGTAAACAGGCCCGGCAGCAGGCCCAGTCCAATCAGCCCCGCCGCAGAAAACCCATGGGCCGCCACGATCAGCCTCCGGTACCCAATGTGGTCTGCGAACTTCGCCGATAGAAGATCCACCAGCAGCTGCGTCCCGAAGTTCAGGGTCACCAACAGGCCGATTTGGTCCAGGGGAATGTGATAGACCGTGTGAAAGGTCAGAAACAGCAGCGGCGCAAAGTTGTTGACAATGGCCTGGGTGATGTAGCCAAGATAGCAGGCATAGATCGTATGCCGGTAGTTGTTCCGAATCGCCATGGAGATTTTCCTCATTTGCACAGTTTTCGGGACCTAGTATAGCAATTGCCCACTTGAATGACAAGGAAATTTTCCCACGATTTTCAGCACGATTTCAAAAAAATATTGTATAATTCCCATAGGAAGGCTTTCAATTGGAAAGGAGTTGCTGCGCGTGTTGATTTATCTGATGCGCCATGGGCAGACAAACTGGAATGTGGAGATGCGGATGCAGGGCAGCGCCGACATTCCCCTGAACGAAACCGGCAAAGCGCAGGCCCGGCAGGCCGCGGCTGGCATGGCGCAGATTCCCTTCGACTATGCCCTCTCCAGTCCCCTGTCCCGGGCAAGGCAGACAGCGGAAATCGTGACCGAAGGCCGCTCGCTGCCGCTCCACATCGACGCCCGGCTCACAGAACTGAATTTTGGAATCATGGAAGGCGCCCACCGGCAGGATTACCCGGAAGCCAGCATCTACTTCCACGATCCGGCGCACTACGTCCCTCTGGAGGGCGGCGAGTCCTACGCGGAGTTGAACGTCCGCTGCGCCGGAATTCTGGAAAATCTGTTTCTGCCCCTGGAAAAGGACTATGAACATGTGCTGGTGTGCAGTCACGCGGCGCTGATCACCGGCCTCGTCCGCCGCGTTCTGAACCGGCCCCTGTGCGACTTTTGGTCCGGTCCCCGCCGCGGCAACTGCTCCTGCTCCATTCTGGAATGCAAAAACGGCCAATTCCGTCTGATCGAAGAAAGCCACATTTTCGGATGACCGGCCGTCTTATTTTCGTCACCATTCTTTTGTTTTTTCTTCTTTTTTCAGCTTGAAAAGCTCAATCTGGAATATGGCCAATCCAATCAGGGAGATTGTTCCAAATACCGCCCAAACGAAGCTGCGCATCACGTGGCCCAAAACAGCCGACACGCAGAACAGGAACAGCCATGGTCTCCGCATGCTCTGATAATATTGGATCCGGTCCTCATAGGTCGTGTGCAACTCGAAGGGCTTTCCGTCGTTTTGTTTCTCAACAATCAGCAGCTCCCGGTGCAAGGTTGTCGCATCGGTGGCGATTCTGCCCCCCTTTTCCGCCCATGGACGAATTTCCACTTTGCCCGCAGAATAATTCAGGTTGATGTTCTTGAAGAAGACCCGGTAGTCGCAATCCTCCAGAAAACGCGCATATTCCTCGGCGCTCTGCTGTGACTTGTGACCGATGTATTCAACCTTGTACTGATATTGTCCTGGGCTGCATTCCTGAAATTCGTAGACCGCCTTTGTCGTACCGGTCAGCCTGTAACCGCTGGCCGCCATTTGATTCAGCCAGTTCTCCTGGGAGACAAGCAGGCCTCCAAAAAAACGAACGCATTTTTTGCTCATTCCGTACCTCCCATAATCCCATCCGCCTCATGCACAAGCTCGTTCAGCCTGTTCCGTTCCTGTTGGGCTGCTTCCCTGCCCAGAGATGTAATGTGATATTCCTTCTTTCTGCCTTCGCTGCTGCCATAAGGTTCAATCCAGCCTTTCTTCAGCAGCGTATTCAGCGCGCCGTACAGCGTCCCCGCCCCAAGAGAAAGCCGGCCGCCGGTTTTTTCTTCAATAAACTGCATGACGGCATACCCATGTTTGGGAGAATAGAGGGCCAGCAAAATATAAAATGTCACTTCCGTAAGCGCGCCCCCTTTTACATTGTCCCTCATGATATGCCCCCTTTATTACGGTTACTGTAACAAATATATCGCTAAACGTAATAGTTGTCAAGAGAAAAAAGCAAGGCGCGGCCGCTGAACGGACCGTTGGGCAGTTGATTCCAAGATGCAGCTGCCTGCCAGCGGCACGTCCAGTGGCCGTGCCCTACAGAGAAACTGCATCGGCACAAGGCTGCATTTCAAAAAAATGGGTACGGCTAGTCCGTACCCATACTATATTCTCTCTCGTGCCGCAGCACATTTCACGATGCGAAGCACACTTCACGAGCCCGTCAGGACGCACTTCGTTCACAAAGAAAAACCACACGATTTCTCGTGTGGTTTTTTCTTTGTGTTGGCGTTACCTATCTTCCCGTGCAGTCACCCGCAAAGTATTGTCGGCGAAGG
>CAMEIU010000141.1 GCA_945918815.1 uncultured Clostridia bacterium | reverse complement strand
CCAAGCCCGGCCAGAAGATCGCCTTCGTCGGCTCCACCGGCGCGGGCAAGACCACGGTGACCAATCTTTTGTCCCGGTTCTACGATATTCAGAGCGGCTCCATCACCATCGACGGCGTGTCCATCGAGCGGATCCCCCGTGACTTCCTCCGGCAGAACATCGCCATGGTCCTCCAGGATACCCACCTGTTCACCGGCACCGTCCGGGAGAATATCCGCTACGGCCGCCTGGACGCCACCGACGAAGAGGTGGAGGAGGCCGCCAAGGTGGCCTCGGCCCACTCCTTCATCATGCGTCTCGAGCACGGCTACGACACCATGCTGGAGCAGGACGCCGCCAATCTGAGTCAGGGCCAGCGGCAGCTTTTGAACATCGCCCGGGCCGCCATCTCCAAGGCCCCGATCCTGATCCTGGATGAGGCCACCAGCTCCGTGGACACCCGGACCGAGCGGCACATCGAAGAGGGCATGGACGCCATCATGCAGAACCGCACCACCTTCGTCATCGCCCACCGCCTCTCCACGGTCCGCAAATCCAACGCCATCATGGTTTTGGAGCAAGGCCGCATCATCGAGCGCGGCACCCACGAAGAACTGCTGGCCCAGAACGGACGGTACGCGGATCTGTACCATGAGATCGTGCAGCTGGACTGAATCAATGGACAATTGACAATGGACAATGAAGGGGTCCCTTCGGGACGATTTAAAATCTAATTGGCACCCTCGTGCCCTCTGTAGGGGAGGCTATCAGCCGCCCGCATGGGGTACGAGGGCGTTTTGCCGGTTTGGTTTTTCTTCTGTAATGTATTGCATTTCAAAAGTGTCTCCTGTAAAATAATAGAAAGGAAAATGTTTCTTCTGTTTTGTGCACGCTGGAATGAGAAAGGAGAAACCCATGAAAAAGAGATCCATCAGCCTCCTGCTGGCGCTGGCCCTGCTGCTCTCTCTGTGTCCCTTCGCTCTGGCGGACGGCGCGGAGGCGGTACCGGTGCAGGTGACCTATGAGGGAGAAGACGACGAAGCGCACACCGAAGAAATGACCGTATCCGGCCGGGAAGTGGAGCTGGTATACGGCGAGGAAGCTTTGGATGACCGGGACGCCCTGGTTCTGCTGATCATGGGCGACGGCTTCCAGGAGGGAGAGCAGGACGCGTTCTATGCCGCCGCGGAGAAGACCGCGGACCATATCATGTCCACGGCTCCCTTCGACGAATTTGCCGACTCCGTCAAGATCTACGCCCTGGGCGTGATCTCCAACGCCCACGGCGTTCAGGGGGAGGACGCCGCCTCCGCCGAAGAAGCGGCAGCGGATGTCCGGGATACGGCCTTTGGTTCCAGCTTCTGGACCTGGGATACCCAGCGCCTGATTGACCTCTCCCCGGATGGGGCCGCCAAGGGCTACGCCCTGCGGGACGCCTTCTTCACCGGAGACCGTGGGGGCGCGGTGGACTACTGCATGTACCTGGTCAATTCCGAGACCTACGGCGGCAGCGGCGGCGACTACTGCATCGCCTCCCTGAACGAGCAGTCCGTCGATATCATGGTCCATGAGATGGGTCACACCATTGCGAACCTCTCCGACGAGTATTACATGCCCGGCTATGAGGGCGAGTATGCCAATCTGTCCACGGAGTCGGATCCGGCCAAGGTACCCTGGGCCAGATTCGTCGGCAAGAACGGCATCGGCGTCTATGACTGGGGCGGCTACTGCGGCACGGGCTACTATATTCCCGCCACCGAATGCAAGATGCAGTATCTGAGCTATACCTATACGGATGACGCCGGAACGGAATGGCTCTATGAATTCGACTTCTGCGATGTCTGCAAGGAGGCATTGCGGGACGCCATCAGCGCAGGCTCCAACGTGCCCAAGCTGTTTTTCCAGACCTATGCCGACGAATTCGTGGTGGGAGAGGTCCCGGAGATGGACCGGTATTTCCTCTTCCGCCAGAACGGGACCGTCCTGTCCGGCAGCGAGCTCAGCGGCCTGACTCTGACCTACTACAGCGGCGAGGGCGCGGCGAAGACGGAACTGCCGGAGCTGCCCCAGGAGGCCGGTACCTACACCGTCGTGGGCGAATACCAGGGCTGCACGGCGGAGGGCGTGTTCGCGGTAACGGAGGTCTCCATCTCCCTGGCGCCCGCCTCCAAAATGGAGGACGGCAAACCGGCCCGGCTGAAGCTCTCCGTCCAGGGAAATCTGACGGCGGAAGACCGGATCGAGGTCTCCTACGAGGGCTATCAGTACTACACCTACTATGACTATGACAGGATGACCTATACCCTCCAGAGCGGCTCTCCCCTGGATGGGACCGACGTCTACGACGTGGCGTTCCTGTCCCACAAGACCGGAGAGGATGTCTACACCACCGCCGCCGGGGGTCCTGCGCTGCCGGGCACCTATACGGTCACCGTGTCCGTCTGTCGCGGCGATGCGCTGCTGGCGGAGAAGACCGCCAATTACAAGATTGCCTTCAAAACCACAAGGCTTGTGGACAACAACGATCCCATGGTCCAGAAGGGCTACTACGGCGCCCAGGATTACGGCAACAACAAGACGGTGCTGATCTTCGGCGAGGGCTTTGACGAAAAGTCCCAGGGCGAATTCCTGCGCAAGGCAAAGGAGCTGGCGGACGGCATCCTGGCCGTTGAGCCGTTCCGGGAGGCCCAGCTGTATTTCAATTTCGTGGCGGTCAGCTGCATCTCCGAGGAAAACGGCGTCAACGGGAACACCTTCTTCAGCCTGGAATATGACGAGAACGGCGTCCTGACGGAATACAGCGCCTATAACGGCGTCAGCATGGCCACGACCCTGGCCAACTACGATCTCAATCCCTATACCAGCGCCTGCATCGTGCTGGTGAACGATACGGACGTCCAGAACGGGGTGTACGACCAATATTGGGATCGGACCAGTCTGTACTATTACTTCTCCGCCATCTTCGTTACCCCCGCAGAGGAGAGCGGCGCCTACGCGGCGGACATGCTGCTGCGGTACCTGACCGGGTGCAGCGAGGAGGGGAACGAGGCAGAGAAGCGCGAGATCCTCCTGGGCGACGTGCTGTACGCCGATTACGCGCCGGTCCTTGTCAGCACGGCCTACAACGAGACGTTCCCCGCCGGTGAGCCCGTGGACCTGGCGCCCTATTTCCAGGTGTATTACGGCCGTGAGGATAGCGGCGCGTGCCTGGACATCACCGGTCAGACCGGCCTGTCGCTGACCTATTACCGCATGGAGGACGGCCGGCTCGCGAAGCTGAAAGAAGCACCCTCCGAGGCCGGGGAATACTATGCGCTGGCGGAGACCGGCCCCGAAGACGACGATAACTCCGAGGAGGATTACTGGACCTGGATCGTGCCGGAGGGGAAGGAGGAGGACGACGGCTTCTGGATCGGCCGTTCCAGAGGCTGGACCGCCTTCACCATCGGGGACCCGGAAGCCGGGGAAGCGGCTGCCTATTACGCCGACGCGGTCCGCTGGGCCTCGGAGCTGGGCGCGGTGGAGGAGGAAACCTTCGATCCCGACGGATTCTGCACCCGGGCAGAAGCCCTGACCCTCCTGTGGCGCACCCTGGGCCAGCCGGAGCCCGCGTCCGGGGAGACCACGTTCACCGATGTGTCCGAGGACGGCGAAGCCTATGCCGCCGTTTTGTGGGCCCGGGAGCAGGGCGTCACCACCGGCACCGGCGAGACTACCTTCTCGCCCGACGCCCCGTGCAGCTGCGCCCACATGGTCACCTTACTGTGGCGGCTCGACGGCGAAGCGGAAGGGGACGGCGCCAACCGGTTCCGCGACGTGGCCGCGGACGCCTACTACGCAGGTTCGGTCCGCTGGGCCGTGGAGACCGGTGTGACCGCCGGAACCTCCCTCACCACCTTCACCCCCGACGCCCCCTGCACCAATGCCCAGATCGTGACCTTCCTGTACCGCTGCCTCGCCGGATAAAAGAACCCGCTGACCGGCATTCGCCGGCAAACCAGAAAATTGGGATTTGACGATGTACCGCTTTTTGTAGGGCACGGCCACTGGACGTGCCGTATGCAGGCAGCTGCATCCTGGAATCAACTGCCAAACGGCGCGTCGGGTCGCGGTCCAGACCGGCCTCTCTTGCCCTTCGGGCAATTCACCTTCCCGCGCCCTACATTGGAGGTGTGCACGGAGGGCGACCGCAAGGGTCGCCCCTACGGATCACTTGAAAACGGGCGTTTTTCAATCATTTTCCGAAGGAAAATACGTTCATTGTCAATTGTCAATTATCCATTGTCAATTCATAGACAAATCCCAATTTCCCGGTTTGCGGAGAGAATCCGATCAGCATGTAAGCGCATAACCAACGCCCCCATCCGAGACGGCCAGGCCGCTTCCGATGGGGGCGTATGATCTTCCAAAAATCGGCTTCCGTTTTCGTGAAGCGTGAAGAAGCAATAAATAAAAACCGGCAATCTTCTGTCGAAGCTTGCCGATTTTTGGTGCCGGTGGCCGGACTCGAACCGGCACGCTGTCGCCAGCGGTGGATTTTGAGTTCTCGGGGTTATTCGGAACTGGCTTCCCTGGAGTGGAACCAAGTGGTACCTTTTTCCCGGTTTTCAAAACTTAATTCGAGTCAAAACAATGCAAAAATCATCATTTGTTCAAAAAACGAGTAGAATCAGAGGTTTCCACTTTTCCCTCGCTCAATCCGGTTTGAAAGCCGTTTGGAACGCAAAAAGGAAGTTGGAGGGATACATGCGAAACCCAATTTGATTTCAGTATGATTTTACTTCGCAAACAACCGTACATGTTGTAACAGCAATTCCCCGCTATTGACAACATATTTTTCGGGAGGCTGATACAATGAAAAACCGCAAATATTATGAGCATCGTTTCGCTGATTACCCTGACCTCGTTACATTATCCCAATTCCGTGAGATGCTGGGCGGAATTGCTGACAGCACAGCAAGGAAGCTCATGCGAGAAAACCGGGTCAAGCATTATTACATTCGGACGACATTTCTTATCCCGAAGCCATGGGTTATCGACTATATTTTAAGCGACCACTACGCCGAATTCAGGAATAAGCTTAAAGTTCAAGTTTAACCTGAATTGCGTAAATCAAAGGCATCCAGGAATGGGTGCCTATTCTTATGTCCAAAAACATGGAGGTGATTTGAATATGAATGCGCAAATCATCGCCATCGCCAACCAAAAGGGTGGCGTTGGTAAAACGACAACTTGCGCTAATCTCGGCATCGGACTGGCACAGGAAGGAAAGAAGGTGCTGCTGATTGACGGCGATCCCCAGGGCAGCTTGTCTATCAGCCTGGGCTATTCCCGCCCGGACACGCTACCGGTCACGCTCTCCGATATGATGGGCAAGGTCCTGACCGATACGCCCATCCAGCCCGGCGAGGGTATTCTGCACCATGCGGAGGGTGTTGACCTGATGCCTGCGGACATTCAGCTCTCCGGCATGGAGGTATCCCTGGTCAACGCCATGAGCCGGGAAACCATTCTGCGGCAGTATCTGGACACGGTGAAACGGG
>CAMEIU010000140.1 GCA_945918815.1 uncultured Clostridia bacterium | reverse complement strand
TAAACTTGTAACTCTGTCGCATTTTTCACGGTCTCACATCATTGACAAACAAACACGCTTCGTTCCCTTTGTTTCCACTTCCCTTTTCCCGATTTTTCTGCTATACTGGTAGAAAACCGACGAAACGAGGCGTTTTTATGGACATGCAGGAGAAGGTTTCGGCAATCATCGAAGCGTTGAAGGAGGCCTACCCGGATCCGAAGTGCGCCCTGGAATCGGAGAAGGACTATGAGCTGATGATCGCCGTCCGGCTGTCGGCCCAGTGTACCGACGAGCGGGTCAATCAGGTGACCCCGTCCCTGTTCCGGCGGTTCCCGACCCTGGAGTCCTTCGCCCAGGCCGACGTGGCCGAGGTGGAGGAATACGTCCGCTCCTGCGGCTTCTATCATCACAAGGCCCGGGACATCGTCCTGGCCTGTCAGGCCCTTTTGGAGCGGTTCGGCGGCAAGGTCCCCGGCACCATGGAGGAGCTGCTGTCCCTGCCCGGCGTGGGGCGGAAGACGGCCAATCTGCTCCTGGGCGATCTGTACCAGGCCCCCGGCGCGGTGGTCTGCGACACCCACTGCATCCGCATCACCAACAAGCTGGGCCTGGCCCAGGGGAAGGAGCCGGAAAAGGTGGAAACCCAGCTCCGTGCCATCCTGCCGCCGGAGGAAAGCTCCGACTTCTGCCACCGGATCGTCCTCCACGGAAGAGCCGTCTGCACCGCAAGGAACCCCCAGTGCCAGAACTGCACCCTGGCCCCCTGCTGCAAGGCGTTTACAGGGGAATAACCACGCCTGCCTGATTCACCGTAGGGGCGGCCCTTGCGGCCGCCCGATGGTACGCACGGCGGGCCACCGCAAGACTCGCCCCTGCGCCATCATTGGCAAACGGGCAAATTCCTGATTTTTCGGCATTTTCTCCAATTGACGAAGAAATGCCTGGTTGCTATAATAAGCCAGATAACGAAAGAGTTCCGCTGGACTGGAAAGGAGCCGTTCATGCTGCACGAAATTACGCCTACCATCCGTTTTGTGTCCGCCGGACTTCCGATTCCCAATTTGGGGGGCCGTCTTTCCATTCTTCCCCGTGATTGTGTTTATACCGTGTTTCCCGGTTTCGCGGATGTGCATGTGCATCTGCGGGAGCCGGGTTTTTCTTATAAGGAGACCATTGCCTCCGGGACCCGGGCGGCGGCCCATGGCGGCTACACCGCCGTCTGCGCCATGCCGAACCTGAACCCGATACCGGACACGGACGAGCACCTCAAGGTCCAGGAGGAAATCATTGAGAAAGACGCCTGCATCCACGTCTATCCCTACGGGGCCATCACCCTGGGGGAAAAGGGCGAGACGCTGGCGGAGCTGGAAGTCATGGCCCCCCGGGTCTGCGCCTTCTCCGACGACGGACGGGGCGTCCAGGACCGGGCCATGATGAAGGAAGCCATGCTGGAAGCCAAACGGCTTGGAAAAATCATCGCCGCCCACTGTGAGGACAACGGCCTGCTCCATGGCGGCTATATTCACGACGGCCAATACGCCAGGGCCCACGGCCACCGGGGCATCTGCTCCGAAAGCGAGTGGGGCCCCATTCAGAGAGACCTGGAGCTGGCCGCCGAAACCGGCTGCGCCTACCATGTGTGCCACATCTCCACCAAGGAGAGCGTGGAACTGATCCGCCAGGCCAAGAAGTCCGGCGTCAACGTGACCTGCGAGACCGGGCCCCACTATCTGACCCTGGACGACGGGGATTTGCAGGAGGACGGACGGTTCAAAATGAACCCGCCCCTCCGGGACCGGTCCGACCGGGAGGCTTTGCTCGAGGGCCTGCTGGACGGCACCATCGACATGATCGCCACGGACCACGCGCCCCACAGCCTGGAGGAAAAATCCCGGGGTCTGGAGAAATCGGCCATGGGCGTCACCGGCATCGAGACGGCCTTCCCAGTGCTGTATACAAAGCTGGTGAAGCCGGGCATCCTGTCTCTGGAACGGCTCGTGGAGCTGCTGGCCGTGAACCCCCGGAAGCGGTTCGGCCTGCCCATCGGCGACGACTGGAGCGTCTGGAAGCTGGATGAAGCCTACACCATCGACCCCAAAAATTTCCTGAGCCAGGGCAAAGCCAGCCCCTTCACCGGCATGGAGGTCTATGGCCGCTGCGTCATGACGGTCTGCGATGGGAATGTTGTTTGGAAAACAAATTGAAATGTAAGGACGCACCCTCGTGCTTTCTTTGAGGAAACACTGATTTATTCCTTCCATGTCATTGCGAGACCAGTCCGCAGACTGGTCGTGGCAATCCGTTTCTCCCTCTGTAAGCAGTACGATTTGCTGGAAAGTTTAATACAATCGGAACATTTGGGGATGCGGATTGCCACGTCGCTTCGCTCCTCGCAATGACATACGTTTTTATCAGCGTTTACTTAGGGGACACACGGCCCTGTAGGGCAAGAGAAGCCAGTCTGGACCGCCATTGGGCGTGCCGCTTGTCGAAGATTTGTACCATGTCCCACTGCCACGGCGCGCCGGGGTCGTCGCGCCCTACATTCCGACCCATCTATGGAAAGGAGCATTTATGGACCAGCAAATCTGTTCGGTTTTGGAAAACAAGCCCCTGACCGATTCCGTCTGGCGGATGCGGCTGAAGGCCGATACCGCCTCCATCACCGCCCCAGGCCAGTTCGTCAATCTGAAGCTGGACGGCCTGTACCTCCGGCGGCCCATCTCCGTCTGCGACTGGGACGAGGGCAGCGTCACCCTGATCTATAAGATCGTCGGCAAGGGCACGGAAGCCATGTCCCACCTGTGGGGCGGTCAAGCCAGTGTGGACGTTCTCCTGGGCCTGGGCAACGGCTACGACCTCACGAAATCCGGCCCGTCTCCCCTGCTCATCGGCGGCGGCGTCGGTGTGCCGCCCATGTACGGCCTTGCCAAAAAGCTCCTGGCCCAGGGCAAGGACGTGACCGTCATTCTCGGCTTCAACACGAAGGACGAGATTTTCTGTGAGGAAGAATTCAAGGCCCTGGGGGCCAAGGTCTTCGTCACCACCGTGGACGGCTCCTACGGCGTGAAGGGCTTCGTCACCGACGTCATGAAGGACCTTTCTTATACCTACTTCTACACCTGCGGCCCCATGCCCATGTTCAAGGCCATTGAGAAGACCGCCGTCAC
This sequence comes from uncultured Clostridia bacterium, assembly GCA_945918815.1. GTDB lineage: Bacteria > Bacillota > Clostridia > Oscillospirales > Oscillospiraceae > Avoscillospira. The sequence continues at coordinate 2,402 of CAMEIU010000140.1, read as the reverse complement.
CGGCGGCCAGTTCAGCTTTGAGGAGCGCATGGGCTGCGGCTTCGGCGCCTGCATGGGCTGCACCTGCAAGACCAAGTACGGCAACAAGCGCATCTGCAAGGACGGCCCCGTCCTGGAACGGGAGGAAATCGTATGGTAGATACCAAAGTCACCCTCTGCGGCATCACGCTGGACAACCCGGTGATCCCGGCCAGCGGCACCTTCGGCTTCGGCCAGGAATTCCACCGGCACTATGACATCAACATCCTGGGCAGCTTCTCCTTCAAGGGCACCACCCTCCATCCCAGGTTCGGCAACCCGACGCCCAGAATCGCCGAATGTCCGGGCGGCATGCTCAACGCCGTGGGCCTGCAAAATCCCGGCGTGGACCATGTGATCGCCGAAGAGCTGCCCGCCCTGCGGAAGATCTTCCACAAGCCGGTCATGGCCAACGTCTCCGGCTTCTCCGTGGAGGAATATGTGGAGGTCTGCCGGAGGCTGGATCAGGAGGACGGCATCGGCTGGCTGGAGGTCAACGTGTCCTGTCCCAACGTCCACGGCGGCGGCATGAGCTTCGGCACCTGCCCGGAAGCCGCGGCGGAGGTCACCCGTGCCGTCAAGGCCGTGACCACCAAGCCGGTGATCATCAAGCTGTCCCCCAACGTCACCGACATCGTGTCCATCGCCAAGGCCTGCGAGGACGCGGGCGCCGACGGTGTCAGCCTCATCAACACCCTGCTGGGCATGCGCATTGATTTGAAGACCCGGAAGCCCGTCCTGGCCAACACCACCGGCGGCTATTCCGGCCCCGGCGTGTTCCCCGTGGCGGTAAGAATGGTCTACCAGGTCAGCCAGGCCGTGTCCATCCCGGTGGTCGGCATGGGCGGCGTGACCACGGCGGAGGATGTGATCGAAATGATGCTGGCCGGCGCCACGGCAGTCGAAGTCGGCGCAGCCAACCTGGTCAACCCCTACGCCTGCGCCATGATCATTGAGGATTTGCCCCAGGTCATGGAGAAATACAGCATTGATCGTCTCAATGAAATCATCGGAGCTGCACATAAAGCGAATTGACAATTGATAATTGACAATTGTGGTGTCGCTCCGCGACGAATGAATTTACCCGCTTGTTGAATATCCGTAGGGGCGGCCCCATGCGGCCGCCCGCACACCGTACCATCTGGCGGCCACACGGGGCCGCACTTACGGGAATATTTCCATTTCAATCATTTTCCGAAGGAAAATACATTCATTGTCAATTGTCCATTGTCAATTGTCAATTGCTTCAAAGGAGAAAATACCATGGGAAAAGACGTCATCATTGCCTGTGATTTTGCCAGCAAGGAAGCCACGCTGAACTTCCTGGATCAGTTCACGGGCCGCAAGCCCTTTATCAAGATCGGCATGGAGCTCTACTATGCCGAAGGTCCCCAGATCGTCCGGGATTTGAAGGCCAGAGGCCATCAGATCTTCCTGGACCTGAAGCTCCACGACATTCCCAACACCGTCAAGAAGGCCATGGCGGTCCTGTCCCGGCTGGATGTGGACATGTGCAATCTCCACGCCGGCGGCACCAAGACCATGATGGAGGCCGCTCTGGAGGGCCTGACCCGGCCCGACGGCAGCCGTCCCCTGCTCATCGCCGTGACCCAGCTGACCTCCACCAGCCCGGAGGCCATGAAGTCCGATCTGCTCATCGACGCCCCCATGGACCAGGTGGTCATGCACTACGCCCAGTGCGCCAAGGAAGCGGGCCTGGACGGCGTGGTCTGCTCCCCCCGGGAGGCCGAGACGGTCCACAACGCCTGCGGCAGGGAATTCCTGACCGTGACCCCCGGCGTCCGCTTCGCCGACGGCGACAAGGGCGACCAGGTCCGGGTCATGACCCCGGCCCAGGCCAAGGCCATCGGCTCCGACTATATCGTTGTCGGCCGCCCCATCACCGCAGCCGCCGACCCCGTTGCCGCCTACGAGCGGTGCATTGCTGAATTTGTAGACTAAGCAACCGAAGGAGGATATTATGGAAAACGTACAGACCGTCATTGCCAAGGATCTTTTGAAGATCAAGGCCGTGTTCTTCCGGCCCTGGGAGCCGTTCACCTGGGCCAGCGGCATCAAGAGCCCGGTGTACTGTGACAACCGGCTGACCCTGACCGCGCCGGAGGTCCGCAACGATGTGGAGAACGCCCTGGCCGACCTGATCCGGGAGAAGTACCCGGACGTGGACGTGCTCATGGGCACCTCCACCGCCGGCATCGCCCACGCGGCCATCACCGCCCACATTCTGGGCCTGCCCATGGGCTATGTCCGCTCCGGCAAGAAGGACCATGGCCGTCAGAACCAGATCGAGGGCCGGTTGGAGCCGGGCCAGAAGGTGGTCGTGGTGGAGGATCTGATCTCCACCGGCGGCAGCTGCATTGAAG
>CAMEIU010000139.1 GCA_945918815.1 uncultured Clostridia bacterium | reverse complement strand
ACGCCGGTGAGAATGGTCAGCTTCCGGCCGCCCAGGTAATCCCGGACGTTTTTCACCAGAGCCTCAATGCACTGGGGATTGTGGCCGCCGTCCACAATGAACAGGGGCTTCTTCGCCACCAGCTCGAAGCGGCCCGGCCAGGACACCGTGGCAAGACCCTCCCGGATGGCTTCGTCGGAGATCTGCCAGCCAAGGCGGCGCAGAACGGTCATGGTGGTCAGCACCACGGCGGCGTTTTTCAGCTGATGGTCGCCCAGAAGCGGCAGCTCCAGGGCCTTGTAGGGGCCCCAGTCGAAGATCTGTCCCTCCAGGGACGCGCTTTCCAGGCGGATGGAGTCAAAGTCCGCCGGAGTCCAGGCGGCGCCCACCTCTTTGCACCGGGCCTCGAACACGGCCTCCACGGAGGGGATCTCCCGGTAGGTCACGGCCTGAGAGCCGGCTTTGATGATGCCGGACTTGGTGGCGGCGATCTTCTCCAGGGTGTCGCCCAAAAGCTCCGTGTGGTCCAGACCGATGTTGGTGATGACCGACACCAGGGGCGGGTCGATGACGTTGGTGGAGTCCAGCTCACCGCCCAGGCCCACCTCCAGGCTCACCACGTCCACATGGCGCCGCTTGAAGAACTCAAAGGCGATGCAGGTGACCAGCTCAAATTCCGTGGGATGGTCCTCCATGGTCTCGGCCATGGGCTTGACGAATTCGGTGATTTCCGCCAGCTCTTCGTCGGAGATGCTCTCGCCGTCAACCTGCATCCGCTCATGGAATTTGAAGATGTAGGGCGAGGTGTAGAGACCCACATGATAGCCCGCCTTCCGCAGAATGTTGGCGGACATGGCGGCGGTGGAGCCTTTGCCGTTGGTACCGGCGATATGGATGAATTTCAATTCCTTCTGGGGGTCGCCCATGCGGCGCAGCAGCTCCCGGGTCCGGCTGAGACCGGGGATGCTGCCTTTCCAGCAGACGGAGTGGATGTAAACGAGGGCTTCTTCAACAGTCATAAAGGTCTATCTTCTTTCTTTCAGGTCCTTGCCCGGACCAGATTGGTTCTCCGAAGGGCGGCCAGCACCGGCAGCACAACGGTGGCGACGATGGTCGTCGTCAGCAGGCCCGACAGGATGCGGGTTCCGAGGACGCCGAAAATCAGCGCGTAGCTGTAATAGTCATACAGGATGGAATCTACATAATAGGCGCCGGTGTTGCCCAGGCTGACCAGGACCGCGGTGACCCAGTTGACCAGGTAATACACATAGGGCCGGTGGGCGGAGAAGATGTGGTCCAGGGACATCTGCTTTTTGAACAGCACCGTTCCCAGGCCCACGCACAGGCCCCGCATGGCAGGCGGCAGCATCCACAGCAGCGTGGTCGGCGTGAAGCCGAATTTCAGCATCTGCTCCAGAAACGCCCCCAGGAAGCCCACAATGAAGCCGTCGATGGGGCCGAAGAGCATACCGGCCAGAATCCCGGGCAGAGAGGCGAAGGTGATCTTGATGCCGCCGATGGTCACGGAAAACATGGACAGCACAAAGAACAGGGCGATGAGCACGGCGTTGGTGACGAGACGTTTGACATTAAAAGTTTGTGTTTTGGACATAAAAAATGCCTCCAATCAAAGATTTTGGAGGAGGTTAATAAATCTATATCCACATGCCAGACCCAAAGATAAGCTGGGCCTCTTGCTTAGGCGGTTGCGAAATCCGCATCGCGGGGCAAGCCCCTTCGCCCGGCGGCAACCTCCCATCCAACCGGTACTTAACGCGCGAATTTCTACTCCCTACAGCATGTTATTTTGTATCTCTTATTGTAGCCTTTTGTGAAAAAAAAGCAAGAGGGAATTTGCATTTTCCCTCCTGCGTTTTTGTAATTGATGCTTCTCGGACTTTCCCGGTTTGCTGTCTGATGCCGGCGGTGTCTTATTTCTTTGCCGCTCTCCGTCTCCGGCGGCGGACTTTTGGCTTGACGGAGACTTTTTCGTAGCTCTTGGCCGCTTCGGAGTCGCCCTCGTAGATCAGGCGGCTGGCTTTCAGGGTGCCGTCCTCCTCTTCCGTCAGGCGGACGCGGACCAGGAACGGACCGTGGTCGGCGCATTCGGCCATGGTCATGTAGCGTTTGCCCTGCTGGCTGAGCCAGCGGCTGTGGGACATGGCCTGTCCGCATTTGGGACAGAGATTCTCCGGGCCGCTGAGGGCCTCCATGGCGGCGTCCCGGTTCTGGAAGCCATGAAACACCTTCCGGTCGATGCAGCCGGGCAGCTCCGCGCCGTGGAAGCCGTTCTCATGTTTCTCCATGGCCTGGTCGTACTCCGCCATGCCCCGGGACAGGTCCAGCCGGGTGCAGAGAATGGCCGTGTGGTAGGCGTCGCCCAGGGCGTCGTGGGCCGGGCGGCTGGCCTCCACCCCCGCCATCTGCATGGCGGTTTTCAGGGCTTTCTGGGCCGTGGCGCCGTCGGTCTGGGCGTTGAAGATCATCTGGGCGTTGTACCACCGGTCCACCCAGCCGGAATCCAAGCCGAAGAGAGCCATGTTCTCCTTGAGAATGCCGATGTCGTCAAAACCCCAGGTCAGGAACACGCAGTCGTCCCCGCACCAGTCCCGGAACCGCTCCATGGCCTCGGGAAAGGGAATGCCGTGGGCCTCCAGCTGGGAATCCTTGATGCCGGTCAGGCTGCTAACCTTTTTATTCAGCTTTCGGTAATACTTGGGCTTGATCAGGGCTTGGAACTCGTCGCCGACGATCTGCCGGTCCGTGACCCGTACCGCGCCGATCTGAATGATCTCGCCGCGAATCTTCACCGGCAGCACCCGCTTGGCCGCATAGGTGCCGGGCCAGGGCTGATTCCATTCCATGTCCAGGACAATATACTGCATACCTGCCGCCTCTCCTTTTCTCACGACGCTATCATATCACAGGTAGGCGGTAATTGTAAATAGTCTCAAATTTTCTGCATATTTTCCACAGGAACAGGCATATGCTGGACCAGGAAAGGCGGGATGCGTATGCCACTTTTGTTTTTAAGCCCCTCGACCCAGGAATACAACCCCTATGTCACCAGCGGCAATGAGGAATACTGGATGAATCTGCTGGCCGACCGGATGGAGCCCTATCTGCTTGCCAGCGGCATCGGCTTCTCCCGCAACGATCCCAGCGGGTCCGCCGCCGCGTCCATCCGGCAGTCCAACGCCGGGAATTATGACTTCCATCTGGCCCTCCACTCCAACGCCGCGCCGCCGGGGTTCGAGGGAACCTACCGGGGCGTCGACGTCTACTATTATCCCAGCAGCGCCGACGGCCTCCGCATGGCGAACATTCTGGTGGACAATTTAAAGCCGGTCTATCCCTTGCCGGACAAGGTCCGGGCCCTGCCCACGGTGTCCATCGGCGAGGTCCGCATGACCAACGCCCCGGCGGTTCTGGCGGAGCTGGGCTATCACGACAATGTGGAGGACGCCCTCTGGGTCGAGAACAACCTGGACGCCATTGCCCGGGCACTGGTCCTGGGGGTCACGGAGTATTTCGGCGTGCCCTTCGTGGAGCCGGGGCCGGTCCGCCAGGGCGTGGTGAACATCCAGTCCGGCAATCTGAACCTCCGAAACCTGCCCACCACGGATTCCCGGATCCTGGCCAAGGCCCCCAACGGCGCACCCCTGACCATCTTCGGAGAGAGCGGCAGCTGGTACTCCGTCCAGTACGGCGACACCGTCGGCTTCGCCAACACGGCCTATGTGACGGTATAGAGCAAGGCCCGCTCCAAACGACTTGCAGGGGCGACCCTTGCGGTCGCCCCTGCGGCACAGTAAGATATTCGTTTCTATGGATGGTCGTCCGCATCTGCGGGCGGCTTTTCCGTCTGGGCTTCCCGTTTCCGAAGGTCCTGGGCCAGGAGGGTATAGAAAAGGGCGAACAGGGGAATGGCCAGGATCATGCCGAAGATGCCGCCGAAATTGCCGCCGACGACGATGGCGGCGAAGATCCAGATGGCGGGAAGGCCCACCGCGCTGCCCACCACATGGGGATAGATCAGCCGGTTGTCCACCTGCTGCAAGACCAGGAACAGGACCAGAAACAAAATGGCGTCCTTGGGCGAGACCATCAGCAGCAGGAACACGCCGATGGCGCCGCCGATAAACGCGCCCACCACCGGCACCAAGGCCGTGACGGCCACCACGATGCCGATGAGGATGGAGTAGTTGATGCGGAAGATGGCCAGTGCCACGGTGATCATGGCGCCGAGGATGATGGCGTCCATGCACTGGCCGGAGATGAAGCTGCCGTAGATCTCGTTCATACTCTGCACCACATGGAGCAGCCGCTCGCAGGACCTGGGCTTCAGATAGGCCTTTGCCAGCCGCTTCAGGTCGCGGCTCAGCTTTTCCTTCTGCATGAGAATGTAGAAGGAGAAGCACAATCCCACCAAAAGATCGAACAGGCCGGACAGGGCGCCGCCGACGAAGCTGCCGCCGGATTTGAGTACGTTCAGAACCGTGTCGTTTTGAATCAGCTTTTCAAAGAAACCGGCCACGTCCAGGTCCAGGGTTTCCGTGAACCATTTTTCCGGCAGCCCCAGGGTCCCGACACAGAAATCCGTCAGCTCCCGGAGAATGCCCGGCAGCTTTTCCATGAGCAGCGCCGCGCTGTCCCGGATTTCCGGCACCACTCCGGCCACAATGCCGGCCAGGGCGCCCACCAAAATCAGCAGGGACAAAAAGATGCTCGTCACCCGGCGGACCGTCTGATGCCGGAAGGGTCCGAAGCGCAGATACCGCTCCAGCCGCCGGACGATAAGATTCAGGACGAAGGCGATGATGCAGCCGTAGAGCAGCGGCATAATGAGGTCCAGCAAGGCCCGGACGCCGGAGAGAACCGCGTCGATATTCTGAATGGAGAAAAACAGCAATACAATCCCCAGCAGGCCCCAGAGGAACCGCCGAATGTCCTTGCCCATGGCTTCACCCCATTTCGAACTTTTGCGACTATTCTATGCCTTTATTGTGAACCTGATATGAATAGAGCGGGATTTTTTTCAGAAAATGTGGGCCAATGCTGCACAGATGGATTGGCTTCAGACCGGGAAATTGGGATTTGACGATGTGCTGTATCGCCAATGTAGGGCGCGGCGACCCGACGCGCCGTTTGGCAGTTGGTTCCAGGATGCAGTTGCCTGCATACGGCACGTCCAGTGGCCGTGCCCTACAAAAAGCGGTACATCAACAAATCCCAATTTCTCTTCCTGCGGACATGCGGCAAAAGAAAAATAAAAAACCTATTGACAACGGGAGAAAGTGGTGCTATTATACCTACAAACCAATCAAAAAGATAGGTAAAACAAAGAAGGGAGCAGGAAGAAATGAGCATTCTGTTTTTGGATCTGCTGAGAAGCAATTTCCGCTGCGGACGAATGCTGCACTCCCGGGCTGACGATCTGGCTGTGCGGCTGTGATGCCTGTTGTTTTCCTGTCTGCGGGAATTTGCCACTTCTTCTGTCCGGGAGCTGATCGCGTTGTCCCCGGGCATTTTTATGCCTTTCACAATTTATTGCTTTAGATAAAAGAAAGAGGTACATACTATGAGCA
>CAMEIU010000138.1 GCA_945918815.1 uncultured Clostridia bacterium | reverse complement strand
CTTGTCAAAGTCGCCCAGGCCGTAGTCGGTGATATCCCAGCCCAGCATGCAGTCCCGGACCTCGTCATACTCGTGGCCGATTTCCTGCCACTGCTCCGGGGTGAAATGGCAGAAGGGCGGCAGGTAGCAGTGCTCCTTCCGGCACATGGCTTCCAGTTCCCTCAGTGCTTTGTTGATTTCAGATCGTTTCATGGTGACTCCTTTCCCTATGCCAGGCGTAATTTGCCTGCAATCTCCTGAACCTCAAAGAACCGTGGACGTTCATTTGGCGTTTGATTCGGGCAATGGATCGCCAGCGCCAGCTTCCCGTCCATGCGCCTGAAAATCATTCCATGTCCGCCGTCTCCGGTAAATAGGGGACGTTCCTCTTGAATCCATGGACCTTCGATACTGCCGGCGGAGTAGGCGACGCCCAAGGCATAGCCAGCTTCTCCGCCGCTGGACCAGAGCATGGCCAGGCGGCCGTCCTGCATGTCCCACAGGAACGGACCGTCCGTTACGAACAAACCTTCCTGGTGATTGACCGGCCGCACCCAGGGAGCGTCGGATCCATGGAACAGCGTCCTGGGCGGCGTGACCGCATGGGTCAGATCCGGAGACAGCTCCACCAATTCCATGGACCCGTCCTTGATCTGGAGCCATTCGTGCACAAACACGCTGTAAATTTTCCCGTCCTTTTTATAAAAGGTGCCGTCCAGGCAGTCCCAATCCGCTGGGGTATAAGGCTTGTCTGTCAGGGGTTCATAGGGCCCTATGACCCGGTCCGCCTTGAGAATCTGGGTTCCCCTGTGCATGCCCTTGCGAAAAAAGCTGGCAAACATATAGTACGCGCCGCGATACCGGTGGACCTCCGGCGCCCAGAAATTCCGGTCGGCCCAGAAGTCTTTCGGCGGCGTAAACGCGGGATACGGGCCATCAAAATGGACAAGATCCCTGGAGCGGTAGCATTGAAAGCCCGCGCCCTGGTTCCAGGGGTCCCGGTCCGTAGTCCCAAACAGGTAATAGACGTCTTCCTCCACAAAAACAAAGGGATCCCGTATCTGTATTTGTTCTCTTGTCATGCGAAGCCCTCCTTACCAATCCAGCCGGAAAGGCTGTTCAGGTTCCAGTTGAATCGGAATACGCCGCCCATCCGGCAGGCAAAGGCGTCTGGTTTGAGACAGATCCGTACGCAGGCAGACGCTGCCGCTGCCGTTGGACCAGCGAACGTCTACTGTCACGCGCCCCATGGCACAGAGCCCCTCCACGGAGCCTGACGGCCACATGGCAGGAAGCGCCGGCAGCAGCTTGATCGTCTCAGGATCGCTTTGCAGCAGCATTTCCGCCACACCGACTGTGAGTCCGAAGTTTCCGTCAATCTGGAACGGAGGGTGGGCGCAGAAGCCGTTGGCGTAGCTGCCGCCGCGGGCATAGTTGGTTTGGACTTCTTCCACCAGGCGCATCTGCATATTCAGCAGGCGCAGTGCCCGGTCTCCGTCTCCATGCCGCGCCCACTGGCACACCTTCCAGGCCAGACTCCAGCCCGTTCCTTCATCGCCCCGCAGTTCCAGAGACCGGCGGCAGGCATCCATCCATTCCGGCGAATCCTCCCTTGTGATCTGTCTGCCGGGATACACGCCGTACAAATGGGAGATGTGCCTGTGGTGCGGTTCGGCCTCTTCATGGGCTTCATGCCACTCCATCAGCGCACCACGGGCATCGATTCCGTAGGGCTTGAGGCGCTTCCATACATGCCGCAGCTCCTCTGCCCAGGCTTCGTCGATGTGGAGCGTCTCACATGCGGTGATGCAGTTTTGGAACAATTCCCTTGCGATGGCCATGGACATGGCGCTGGTGCGGTCCAAGCAGTACCGCTTTCCCTGGTGGAGAAACCCGTTCTCCGGCGAAGTCGCCGGGCTGACAATCAGCGTACCGTCCTTGTCTTCGGTCAGCATTGCCAGCAGATATTCCGCTGCCGACTTCATAATCGGGTAGGCTGTCTGCGCCAAAAAAGACCGGTCCAGAGTATAGGAATATCGTTCAAACAACGGACCGCAGAGCCAGGCTCCCGACATGTTCCAGAACGCATAGCCTGTGCAGCCGGAGCTGTGGTTCCCGACGGGCCAGGAGATCCGCCACAGGTCTGTATTGTGATGGACCACAAACCCCGGCGCACCGTACAAGCGCCGCGCGGTGTCCCGCCCGGCGTCCGCCAATTCGCGCACCAGTTCCACCAGCGGCAGCTGCATATCCGCCAGGTTGCAGGACAGCGCCGGCCAGTAGTTCATCTGGGTATTGATGTTGACGGTGTAGTTGCTGCTCCAGGGGGGACGAATCTGTGCGTTCCAGATACCCTGCAGATTCATCGCCTGCGTTCCCGGCCTGGAACCGGCGATCATCAGATACCGGCCATACTGGAACAGCAGACTGTACAGTCCCATATCCGGCGCTGCCGGATCAAACTCCCGCAGACGCTGGCCTGTCGGCAGGTCATCCCTGCCGGTGCCGTCCAATTGCAGCCGGACCCGGTGGAAATACGTTTGATAGTCCTGCATATGGGCAGCCAAAAGCGTTTCATAATCCGGGACTGCGTCTAAATCAGCTGCACACTGCCTCCAAAGGACTTCCTCTGGCGTATCCGGCAGACGGTCGAAGCCCCGGAAGCTGGTGCGGGCCGCCAGGAGTACCAGGGCTTCGTCAGCGCCCTCCAGCCACAGTTCATCCTCCTTCTGCACCAGGGAGCCGCCCTTATGCCGTACGCGGACCACAACAGCGGCGCGGATTCCCCTGTGTTCCTGCACATCGTAATACTGCACCGGTTCGGCCAGCTCATGACTATAATCCGGCTCGGTCAACGATGGGGCTTGTACCAGCATACGCAACTGCGTAGGTTCCGCAGCCGTCTCATGCCGCAGAGGCGCATCCAGCCGCAGCTTGACCGAAACACGCCCTTCATGGTCCGCTGTAAGACGGAGTGCCAGAACCTGGTGCGGATGAGAGACCAGCAGCGTCCGGTGCAGTTCGCCGTGGTCCACCCGCAATAGGGCCTGATCCAGATCCAGGCTTCGGATGTACGCGCCCTGCTCCTCCGGGTACGCTAGATTCAGCGTCCCCAGCGGCTCATAGGACGCGCTGGGCTGGAAGCTCAGTTCCTGCTCAAACAGCGCCTGCGCTGCGCCGTAATCCCTGGCTTCCACCAGAGAACGGATCTTTTCAAATTGTGCTGCCTTGGAATCGCAGTCCAGGCGATTGGGATATCCGGACCAGAACGTGTCCTCGTTGAGCCACATGGTTTGCACGCCAATTCCGCCGTCGTCCATGACGCCCAGGCGGCCGTTTCCGCCCGGCAGCGCTTCCGTCCAGCAGGTTGCCGGCTCCTTATACCAAAGCTTCATCGTCTTCTGTACCTCCAATTCCGCGGAATGCAACGCGGAACCGCATGGGGCCGGACGGCAAAAACGCCTCCGGCTGCGGTTTTGCCCCCCAGCTGTCGTCCGCGCCCAGGCCCATTTGCCGTGCCGAGACACGAATGACCGTCTCATATACAGGGGGCAATTCGATGGCATGGGCCGCGTGCTCCAGCTCATGGGGCGTATAGGGCAGGGCTGAAAAATCCATGCGGTCTGCCTGAAACAACAGCCCCACGCCGCACGCATCCGTCACGGAAGCCCAGCGGACGTCGGTGTGATTTCCGCATTCCTGCGGTTTCAGGTATGCGGCCATCTGATCGGTCACGCGTCCTTTGTAGATGCCGATTTTTCCGCCCAGCTTTCGGTCACAGTAGGTTTCCGCCGGCCCAGGCCCGTACCAGCGCAGGCTGGAAAAGTCTGAGTCCATGGTCATACACAGCCCAAATTCCGGCATGGGTCCGCCGAAGCCGCCGTCATAGTCCAGCTCCGCTTCCACCACGCCGGTGTCCAGCACCCGGTAGGAAAGACCGCAGACCGTTTCAGGCTGGGTCCCCAGACGGACCGCGAAGCGGATTCGGACCCAGTGGTCTCCCTGCTCCATCCGGCGGAATTCCGGCTGCTGATAAAGGCTTGCCAGCTTCCATTGGCCGGAGAGGAACGGCTCCTGCCATCCCCGGTCGTTGTCCGTGGGCGCACGCCAGAAGCTGGGCCTGGGCATGGCCCGCAGCAGCTCCCGTCCTGCCCGCCGGTAGGAGATCAGACCGCCCTGCAGCTTGGAAAACAGCAGGTGAAAATCCTTGCCGTGTACGCCGATATTCCAACCGCCGTCCACGACCTCCAAGTTACCGGCCTTCCACTGCCGCTGCCGCACTGCTCCAAGGGTCTTCTGCCCAAACGCCACCTCATATCCGGCCTTCGCCCAGCTTGTATCTTCCCGCAGCCGGAACGACACGATTACGGTGTACTCCGCATCTGGTTCCAACGGCCAAAGCGGCAGCGGATATGTTTCCGCCTCTCCGGGCGGCACATGGGTGTCCAGCGCAGCCTCCTCTATTGGAAGCCCCTGGCGCAAAAGCTGTACGATGCAGGAATAGCGGTCGCTGTTGGTAAAGAGAGAACGGTTGGTCACCGTAACCGTCCCATCCCCGATGGAAGCCTGCAGAGCTTGGTAGAGATACTTGACCTCCTGCATTTTGGGGGATGGCAGCCGGTCCTTGCTATAGACCAGCCCATTGCCGCTGAAATTTCCGTCATGGGGCCGGTCGCCGAAGTCGCCGCCGTAGGCCTGGAATTCCCGTCCGGAAGAATCGTGCCAGGTCAAGGCCTGGTCCATGTAGTCCCAGATAAAGCCTCCCTGGTAGGCCGGGATCTGCTCGGTCAGGTCAACATACCGCTGCTGGACACCGAAGGCGTTGCCCATGGCATGGCCGTACTCGCAGCTGATGGCCGGCTTGCTGGAATCCTGCGCCAGCCTTTCCCGAATCTGCTCCGCGGGAAAATACATGTTGCTGAAAATATCCGAGGTCTGCGGATAGCGGGCGTCCATGGTCACGCCTTCATAGTGTACCGGTCTGGTATCTACCCGGTGAAAATACCGACTGACCTCCAGGAGATTGGTCCCACCGTAGGATTCGTTGCCGCAGGACCAAATCAGCACACAGGGATGATTTTTGTCCCGCTGGTACATGGCCTCTGCCCGGCACAGGAGCGCTTCCTTCCACAGAGGGTTGTCTCCCGGGACGTGCTGCTCCGGCCGGATTTGTCCGGCATCCAGAAGGCTCCAGGAACCGTGGGCTTCCAGATTCATTTCGTCCATGACATACAGGCCGTACCGGTCGCATAGCCGGTAGAAGAAGCTCTGGTTGGGATAGTGGCTGGTGCGAACGGCGTTGATGTTGTGCTGCTTCATGGTGATGATATCCTGTTCGGTCTCTGCCTCGGTCACACACCGACCGGAAGCGGCGGAGAACTCATGCCGGTTCACGCCCCGGAATACGATACGTTTCCCGTTGAGCAGCATCAGGCCGTCCTTGATTTCAAACCGGCGGAACCCCACTTGCTCCCACACGGTTTCCGCACAGCGGCCGGTTTCATCCCGGACCAGAATCTCCAGCCGGTATAGATTGGGCTGTTCCGCGCTCCAAAGCTTGGGATGAACCACAGGCAGCGCGATCTCCTCCGGTTTC
>CAMEIU010000137.1 GCA_945918815.1 uncultured Clostridia bacterium | reverse complement strand
TCGTTTTCATTCATCGTGGTGCAAGCGTGTAATGATGCATGAAGTTTCATGCCCATTCTGCTGGATGCCGTCAGCTATTCCATCATCTTCCGCATGTTTTTTAACTTTGAAAACGGCCTGATCAACAACGTTCTGGAAGCGCTGGGTCTCCTGCGCCTGGACTGGATGAACAATCCCTGGTTGGCCAGAACAGTGCTGGTTCTGGCCATCACCTGGCGCTGGACCGGATATAATACGGTGATCATGCTGGGCGGCCTGCAGAGCATTCCCTATGAATTGTATGAGGCCGCCTCCATTGACGGTGCCAACGGGTGGCGAAAATTCTGGTCCATCACGGTGCCTTCCATGAAGCCGGTCATCGTATTCGCCGTAATTTTGTCCATTACCGGCATGCTGCAGCTGTTCACGGAATCCTATCTGCTCACCGGCGGAGGTCCCGTCAACGCAACCATGACCATTGTGCAGTATCTGTACCAGATGGGTTTCAAGAGCTTTAACTTCGGCGTGGCGTCGGCCGGTTCGCTGGTTCTGGTGCTGATTATCGGTGTAATGACGTTCCTGCAGCTGCGAATCACGAAGGAGGACTGAGCATATGAAGAAGAAACATTTTGAGCGTATGCTTGTCTACGTGATTCTGGTGATCATCTGTATGATCTCCCTGTTTCCTTTTATCTGGACCGCATTCGCGGCAACACACTCCAATACGCAATTTTTCGACCTATCCTATACCTTCCGCCCCGGCGGAGAGCTGCACAGCAATTATGAGGACCTGCTTGCTTCCTTTCCGCTGTGGCGGAACATGGCAAACAGCCTCCTGATCGCGCTGATTTATACGGCGGGCGCCGTGCTGATTGACACCATGCGCCGTTACATAGGCGCGTTCTCTACCGTTTCTCCACAGTCCCGGAATCATCCGATTCCGGGACTGTTTTTTGATTTTTCAGGAAGTACAGGCTTTTGGTTTTTGCTTGACAAAGCCCGTTTCCCATGGTAGAATTTGCTTGATTTTGAAAGGAAGTTACGAGTCTTTTCAAAGCAATTGTTCTGGACCACTCCGTCAGGGAGGAAAGGCCATACGGACAGCCGGGTCCACTGCCGATTGGCGGCCTTTGTGCAGCCTTATTGATTGAGTTAAAAGCTCAAATTTTATAAGTTGGTTCCTTTATAACCGAAATGCGCCTGTGCGCAGACTTGTGAAACGGTCAATAAGAGTAGTAAAAGTATAATTGCTATATAGACTCTGATCTTCCGTCCGATTTGAACACCGTTCTTGATTCCGATTGTCAACTCATAGGGGCTTTCTGTGCAAACAATCCTGCCCGTATGTCCCGGATCGGAAGCTGGACGGATTCCTTCAAATGTTTTATGCAAGCTGTGTATGTGCAGCTTGCGTTTTTTTGTTGTGCAGGAACCGGCGGGAGGGGGAAATCACATGACAAGGAGCCGAACCCGGCTGGATCAGAGCCGCGCGCCCATTTATGAGGCGTTGGAAAACTTCCGGCAGATGCGGGTCGTTCCCTTTGACGTGCCGGGCCATAAGCGGGGCCGCGGCAACCCGGAGCTGACCGCTTTTTTGGGGAAGCAGTGCGTGGGCGTGGACGTCAACAGCATGAAGCCGCTGGACAATCTCTGCCATCCTGTTTCCGTGATTCGGGAAGCGGAGGAGCTGGCCGCCGACGCCTTCGGCGCGGCCCACGCCTTTTTGATGGTGGGCGGCACCACCAGTTCCGTGCAGAGCATGGTGCTGACCGCCTGCAAGCGGGGCGACGAGATCATTCTGCCCCGGAACGTCCACAAGAGCGTCATCAACGCCCTGGTCCTCTGCGGCGCCGTGCCGGTGTATGTGAATCCCGATGTAGACCAAAGGCTGGGCATCTCCCTGGGCATGCGGCGGGAAGCGGTGGCCAAGGCCATCGCCGCCCATCCCAACGCCGTGGCCGTTCTGGTCAACAATCCCACCTACTACGGCATCTGCAGCGACCTGCGGGCCATTGTCAAAATGGCCCACAAAGCCGGGATGCTCTGCCTGGCGGATGAGGCCCATGGGACCCATTTCTACTTTGGCGGCGGGCTGCCGGTGTCCGCCATGGAGGCCGGAGCGGATATGGCCGCCGTGTCCATGCACAAGAGCGGCGGCAGTCTGACCCAGTCCAGCCTGCTGCTGGTGGGGCCCAAGGTCCACCCCGGCTATGTGCGGCAGATCATCAACCTGACCCAGACCACCTCCAGCAGCTACCTTTTGATGTCCAGCCTGGATATCAGCCGCCGGAATCTGGCTCTGCGGGGACATACGGTGTTCCATCAGGTGGCCGACATGGCCGAGTACGCCCGGCAGGAGATCAACGCCGTGGGCGGCTATTATGCCTTCGGCCGGGAGCTGATGAACGGCGATTCCGTCTTCGATTTTGACTCCACCAAGCTGAGCGTCCACACCCTGGACATCGGCCTGGCCGGCATCGAGGTCTACGACATTTTAAGAGACGAATACGACATTCAGATCGAATTCGGCGACATCGGCAACATTCTGGCCTATCTCTCCATGGGCGACCGGCCCCAGGAGCTGGAGCGGCTGGTCAGCGCCCTGGCGGAGATCCGCCGCCGGTATCAGACCGACGGGACCGGCCTCCTGAGTCAGGAGTACATTGACCCGGAGGTGGTCACCAGTCCCCAGGAGGCGTTCTATGCCGAGAAGGTCAACCTGCCTCTGGAGGAAAGCGAGGGCCGGGTTTCCAGCGAGTTTGTCATGTGCTATCCGCCGGGGATCCCCATTCTGGCCCCGGGCGAGCGGATCACCGCTGAGATCCTCGAGCATATCCGGTACGCAAAGGAAAAAGGCTGCAGCATGACCGGTCCCGAGGACGCGGAGCTGAAGCGAATCAACGTGTTGGTGTGAAAGGCAGCGATTGTATGGAAATGTGGTTCAGTGAATTTCATACGCCGGATGTGAAGCTCAGCATCCGGGTCAGCAAGCACCTGTACTCCAAGCAGAGCGACTATCAGCACATCGACATTTTTGAGACGCCGGAATTCGGCCGCGTTCTGACCCTGGACGGCAACGTGATGCTGACGGAACGGGACGAGTTCATCTACGACGAAATGATCACCCACGTCCCCATGGCGGTCCATCCCGGCATCCATGACATTCTCGTCATCGGCGCAGGCGACGGCGGCGTGGTGCGGGAGCTGACAAGATACGACCGGGTGACGCGCATCGACCTGGTGGAGATGGACCCCCAGGTGGTGGACGCCTGCCGCACCTATCTTCCCAGCAACGCCTGCCGGATGGACGACCGGCGGGTCCACATCTATGTGGAAAATGCGCTGAAATTCATCCGCCGGTGCGAGGGAAGCTACGATCTGATCATCGTCGATTCCACCGACCCCTTCGGTCCCTCGGAGGGACTGTTTACCCGGGAATTCTACGGCAGCTGCTACAACGCCCTCCGGTCCGACGGCATCATGGTCAACCAGCAGGGCAGCCCCTTCTATACGGAGGACGCCCGGGCCATGCAGCGCAGCCACAAGCGCATCGTCAGCACCTTCCCCATCAGCCGGGTCTATCAGGCCCACATTCCCACCTACGCCGCCGGGTACTGGCTCTTCGGCTTTGCCAGCAAAAAATATCATCCCATCGACGATCTGGACAGCAAAGCCTGGAACGACCTGAACCTGCACACCCGGTACTACACCACCAGGCTCCACAAGGGCGCCTTCTGCCTGCCGGCGTTCCTGGAGGAAATGCTGCAAGAAGTGGAGGATTGAACATGCTGCAACCAAACATTGAAACCTTTCTCGGCTGCGATGCCGGGTATGCGGAGGCGGAGATCGTGCTCTACGGCGCGCCCTTTGACTCCACCACCAGCTTCCGCCCCGGGGCCCGGTTCGGTCCCTCCGCCATGCGCCACGAGAGCTTCGGCCTGGAGACCTACAGCCCCTACCAAGACGCCGACCTGACCGACCGCGCCGTCTTTGACAGCGGCGACCTGGAGCTGTGCTTCGGCAGCGCGGAAGCGGCTCTGGCGGACATTGAAGCCCGGGCAGAAGAAATTCTGGGAGACGGCAAGCTGCCGCTGCTGCTGGGCGGCGAGCATCTGGTGACCCTGGGAGCCGTCCGCGCCGTGGCAAAGCGGTATCCCGACCTGCACATTCTCCATTTTGATGCCCACGCCGATCTCCGGGACGACTACCTGGGTGCAAAGCTCAGCCACGCCTGTGTCCTGCGCCGCTGCCACGATCTGCTGGGAGACGGGCGGATTCATCAGTTCTGCATCCGCAGCGGAGACCGGGCGGAATTCCAGTTTGCAAAAGCCCACACGGAGCTGCATCCCTTTGATTTTACGGGGCTGGAGGAAACGGTGGCGCGTCTGAAGGCAGCGAACGCGCCGGTCTATCTTACCATCGACCTGGACTGCCTGGACCCCGGCATCTTCCCCGGCACCGGCACGCCGGAGGCCGGCGGCGTCAGCTTCCCGCAATTGCTGAACGCCATCCGAACCGCCGGAGCCGCCAACGTGGTGGCCGCCGACGTCAACGAGCTGGCCCCCATGCTGGACCCCACCGGCGTCTCCACCGCCACCGCCTGCAAAGTCCTCCGGGAGCTGCTGCTGGCATTGTGATTCTTTGTATGAGAAATTGGGATTTGTAGAGCGAATTGACAATTATGGTGTCGCTTCGCGATGAATTAGAATTGACAGAAGCACGATCAAGCAACACCGTAGGGGCGGCCCCGCGTGGCCGCCCGAAAGCCTGCACCAACGGGCGGCCACATGGGGCTGCCCCTACGGATTTCTTTCTGGCGGGCAATCATTTCAATCATCCGCGAAGCGGATACCTCCATTGTCAATTGTCAATTATCAATTGTCAACTCATAGATAAATCCCAATTTCCCTGTCTGTTATTCCGAATTCCATCCATTCATCAATTCAAAAAGGAGTGTATTCTATTATGAGTAAAGTTCTTGTCATCGGCTGCGGCGGTGTTGCGTCTGTGGCCATCCAGAAGTGCTGCCAGGTCAGCGAGGTATTCACGGAGCTGTGTATTGCCAGCCGCACCAAGTCCAAGTGCGACAAGCTGGCCGCGGAGCTGGCGCCCAAGACCGCCACGAAGATCACCACCGCCCAGGTGGATGCCGACGACGTGCAGCAGGTCATCGATCTGATCCGGGCCTACCAGCCGGATCTGGTCATGAACATTGCCCTTCCCTATCAGGATCTGACCATCATGGACGCCTGCCTGGCCTGCGGCGTCAACTATATGGACACCGCCAACTATGAACCGGAGAACACCGACGATCCGGAATGGCGGGCTGTCTATGAAAAGCGCTGCAAGGAAGCCGGTTTCTCCGCCTACTTCGACTACAGCTGGCAGTGGGCCTACCGCAAAAAGTTTGAAGAGGCCGGTCTCACCGCCCTGCTGGGCTGCGGCTTCGATCCCGGCGTGTCCCAGGCCTACTGCGCCTACGCCAAGAAGCACGAGTTCGACACCATCGACACCATCGACATTCTCGACTGCAACGGCGGCGACCACGGCTATGCCTTCGCCACCAACTTCAACCCGGAGATCAACCTGCGGGAGGTCTCC
>CAMEIU010000136.1 GCA_945918815.1 uncultured Clostridia bacterium | reverse complement strand
AGCCGCCCATGTTCTGCATGCTGCTGCGCAAGCATCTGACCGGCGGCAAGATCGTGGACCTGCGGCAGCCGGCCCTGGAGCGGCTGGTGGACCTGACCCTGGACTGCACCGACGAGATGGGCGAGCCGGTCCGGAAGCACCTGATTTTGGAGCTCATGGGCCGCAACGCCAATCTGATTCTCTTAGGCGGCGACGGCCGCGTGGTGGATTGCCTGCGGCGGGTGGACTTTGAAATGTCCGAAAAGCGTCAGGTTTTGCCGGGCCTGTTCTATCAGGCGCCGCCTGCGTTGGATAAGAAAAATCCGCTGACGGCCACGGCAGAGGAGATCTCCGATGCGCTGACAGCGGTGGAAGGGCAGAAGCGGTTCGACAAGTGGCTCCTGGATACCTACGGCGGCCTGTCGCCCCTGATCTGCCGGGAGCTGAGCCACGATCTGTTCGGCGATGTGGAGACCGATATCGGACCCATGTCCCCGGAGAACCGGACCGCAGCGGCCCAGGCCCTGTATGTCCGGTTTCAGGCCCTGACGGACCATCCCACGCCGGTCCTGCTCCGCAAGGAGGGAAAGCCCACGGACTTCTCCTTCCGGCCCATCCGCCAGTACGGCACCTATTGGGAGCAGGAGACCTGCGGCAGCTTTTCCCAGCTGCTGGACGGCTTCTACGCCAGCCGGGACCACGCCGAGCGGATGCGGCAGAAGACCCAGGCCCTCCACAAGACCATCGCCAATCTGCGGGACCGGACGGCCCGGAAGCTGGAAATTCAGCGCAAGGAGCTGACGGCCACCTTTGACCGGGAGCGGCTGCGGCAGCTGGGGGACATCGTCACCGCCAACCTCCACGCCATGACCCGGGGCCAGACCCGGCTGACGGCGGTGGACTTCTACGACCCGAATATGAAGGAGATCGACATTCCTCTGTCGCCTCAGCTGTCCCCCCAGCAGAACGCTGCCAGGTTCTATAAGGACTACAACCGGGCCAAGCATGCCGAAAAGGTTCTGACGGAGCAGATCGCCAAGGGCGGAACGGAGCTGGACTACCTCTACAGCATTCTCGACGAGCTGGAGCGGGCGGAAACGGAGAAGGATGTGACGGAAATCCGGGCGGAGCTGGTCTCCGGCGGCTATGTCCGGGATACGGACAAGAAAAAGCGCATGAAGACGCCGCCCTCCAAGCCCATGGAATTTCTGTCCTCTGAGGGCTTCCCCATCCGGGTGGGCCGCAACAACCGGCAGAACGACGAGCTGACCTTGAAGCAGTCGGCCAAGGGAGATCTGTGGCTCCATGTGCAAAAGCTCCACGGCAGCCATGTGGTCGTGGCCTGCAATGGAGCCAAGCCGGGGGATCAGACCGTCACCGAGGCCGCCATGCTGGCCGCCTGGTATTCCCAGGCGAGAGACAGCCAGAACGTGCCCGTGGACGTGACAACCGTGAAGCAGATCAAGAAGCCTGTGGGCGCCAAGCCTGGCATGGTGATCTACCATGTGTACAACACGGTCTATGTGACGCCTTCGGCGGACCTGCCGGAGCGGTTAAAGCGGGGGAATTGAGATGGAATATTGGGAAGGGAAGCACTATTCCTATTTTCAGAACCGGGAATGCGAATATTTTCCCTGCCACAAGGGAGCAGACCCGGAGAATTTCAGCTGTTTGTTCTGCTATTGCCCTCTGTACGCCCTGGGCGACCGCTGCGGCGGCAGCTTCCGGTACAATGAAAAGGGCCTGAAGGACTGCGCCGGCTGCCAATTTCCCCATAAACGGGAAAATTACGGCAAAATCCTGGCCCGCTACGGAGAAGTGGCGGAGCTGGCAAAGCGGAAAGAATAAAAAATAGAATTGCAGCAAAACCTATGTTTTGCTGCAATTCTTTCACCGGCTGCGTAAATCAGACAATGCAGACGTTAATGGCTCTCATCTTGCTGCTGTCCTTGGGATCAGGCTCGACGTCATAAGTAACCTTCTGGCCCTCTTCCAGCTTCTTGAAGCCGTTGATCTGGATGGCGGAGAAATGCACAAACACATCGCCGCTGCCGTCATCATTGGAAATGAAGCCGTAGCCCTTTTCGGAATTGAACCATTTGACTGTACCGTTGTTCATGACCGGGTACCTCCTTGCTTGATATTTTGTACCCATGAAAACGAAATCCCTCACGGGGCCGAGCACAATCCGACATTGCACCAGCTCGAGAGGGTTGAACAATTATCGTGAATACTTATTAAATATTACACAAAAAACCTGAAAAGTCAAGAACTTTTTATTGGGAAAAACTTCCTCAAACCCCTTCGAAACCTTGCAAATCACGGCACTTTTGAGATATAATAAAATCACATAAAAAATGGATTTGGAGCGTGGGAGGCAATATGGAATTTCGGATTCTGGCGGTGGGCGACGTGGTGGGGAATCCCGGCCTCAACTGCCTGAAAAAGCACCTGCGGAGCCTGCGGAAACAGTACCGGATCGATTTCTGCGTGGTCAACGGTGAGAACGCCTGCATGGTGGGCATGACGCCGGCCCAGGGGGAGGCCATTCTGGACGCCGGGGCCGATGTGATCACCCTGGGCAACCACACCTGGAACCGGCGGGAGATTTGCAGCTATCTGGACGATACGGACCGGGTCCTGCGGCCGGCCAATTTCGCGCCCCAGCTGCCGGGCACCGGCGTGGGAATTTATCCCACGGACCTGGGGAATCTGGCCGTGGTGAATCTGATCGGCCGCTGTGGTATGGATTTCGGCCCGGATAATCCCTTTACAAAAATCGACGGAATCCTGAAGCAGCTCCATGGCATGCCGGTGCTGGTGGATTTTCACGCCGAGGCCACGTCCGAGAAGCTGGCCATGGGCTTCTATCTGGACGGCAAGGTGTCGGCCCTCTGGGGGACCCACACCCATGTGCCCACGGCGGACCTGCGGATTTTGCCCAAGGGCACCGGCTATATCACGGACCTGGGCATGACCGGTCCCCGGGATTCGGCCCTGGGCGTCCGGCCGGAGCAGTCCATCGCCATGTTCCGGGGCGAGCTGACCAGCCGCTATGAATCGGCCCCCGGCCCCACCTGGCTCTGCGGCGCGGTGTTTACCCTGGATTCTGAGACAGGCCGCTGCATTGCCGTGGAGCAGGTGCAGCTGCACGATGAGAACGGGAGAGGGGACCATGCGTCAGTATAAGGGAGAGGAAAAACGGTCGGCGGTGGATGTGACCATTGACCGCCTGCTGCAATATTTACAGGACCAGGGCCTGGGCGACGGCGACCGGCTGCCCAATGAGCGGGATTTGTGCGTCCTGCTGGAGGTGGGCCGCAGCACCCTGCGGGAGGCGCTCCAGCGGCTGGCGGCCCGCAATGTGCTGGAGGTGCGCCGGGGCGTGGGCGTCTTTGTGTCCTATAAGCACGGCGTGGCGGAGGACCCGCTGGGCCTGACCCTGATTCGGGACAAGGAACGCCTGGCCCGGGACCTGCTGGAATTCCGCATCATGATTGAGCCGCAGATGGCCGCCATGGCGGCCCAGCACGCCACGGCAGAGGAGATCGCGGAGCTGGAATACCTCTGCGGTGCGGTGGACGATCTGATCCGGGCCGGAAAGCCCCACTTGGAAATGGACAAGGAGTTCCACACCCGCATCGCCCGGTGCAGCGGCAACATCATCATGCCGAAGCTGCTGCCCATCATCCATGGGGCCATCGGCGTGTTTATTGAGGAAACCGGCGGCCAGCTGCGGGAGGAAACCATGCGTACCCACCGGGCGGTCCTCAACGCCATCCGCGCCAGAGACAGCGTGGCGGCGTCGGACGCCATGTATCTGCATCTGATCTATAACCGGGACCGCATCCGCCCGGATTCGATCCTCCTGGGCGGAAGCTACAGCAAATAAAAAACGGCCCGGCGGAGAGCAAAGTTCAAACGGGATGGAGTGTGACTGCCATGGGAGAATATACATATGTAACCCTGCGAAAAATTCCCGAACGGAAGGACGCTGCGGCGGAATGGTTCCATGAAAAATGGGGCGTTCCCATGGAGGCATATCTGGAATGTATGGAGGCGTACCTGAACCGGGAGACGGAGTACGGCTGGTACCTCTGCCTGGACGGGGACAAGATCGTCGGCGGCCTGGGCGTGATCGAGAACGACTTCCACAACCGGAAGGACCTGACGCCCAATATCTGCGCCGTGTATACGGAGGCGGCGTACCGATGCCGGGGAATTGCGGGAAACCTGCTGCATATGGTGGTGCAGGACCTGAAGGAAAAGGGCGTCACGCCGGTCTATCTGATCACAGATCACACGAATTTCTATGAACGGTACGGCTGGGAGTTCCTGTGCATGGCCCAGGGAGACTTTGATTCGGAAATGAGCAGAATATACGTCCACAACTAATACGATTCCTTGCTTCATCCGAAATGTTGATCGGCTTCTTTCGGTAAATTGGGAGTTGACAATGTGACGCACTGGCGCGGTAGCGCCAGTGCAACACCTCGATCAATCCCAACTTATCACACGTCTGTTTGGCTCGGTTTTCGTGTTGGGCCTGGATATTTCTGCTTCATCAGTCCGTGCCGGTTGCAGCAGACGTAGAGATAGCCTGCGCCGCGGAGGGAGAAGCGTGCTTCGGCGTTGCCTTCCGGGTAGAGCTTGACCAGCTGAAACCGGTCGGAGGTTACATAGGCCAGGAATGAGAGGAAGTGCGTCTTGGTCATGGGATGGCGGACGGTGAGAAATTGCTCGTCCTCCACCGGCTCGATTTGCAGCCGGTGGTCTTCGTCTGGGTCCTCCGCTTCCAGCGGCGGCAGCGGATTGCCGCAGCAGCTGATCACCGCCTCGCCAGTGGCGTGGAGAATGTTGCCGCAGACCGGGCAGACATGGAGCTTGGTCCGCAGCATGTTGCAGGCCGTATTCTGATTGCTGACCGGCGCACCGGACAGCAGCTCCGTCACAGAGACCCCCAGGGCCTGGCTCAGCGGCTCCAGAAGCGACACGTCCGGCAGTCCCCTGGCCGTCTCCCATTTGGAAACGGCCTTGCTGCTGACGCCGATCTGCTCCGCCAGCTCCGCCTGGGTCATGGCCTTCGCCTCCCGCAGCCGTTTGATCACCGGCCCGGTCACATACACGTTCATAAAAATCTCTCCTTTCTGCTCCTATTATACAGATCGGAGTTCCGGCGCACAACCTACCCATCGTGGAGCGGAAAACCGCCCATGGGACAGCGGCAGGAATCTAAAACGCCTCCCGCAGACCCAAACCTTCTGCGGGAGGCGTTTTGCAGTTACAGGATCGGCGCGGACCCGTCGTCGGTCTGCTTGGTGATGGCTTTCACCTGGACGTAGTAGCTGTAGTTCCCGTTGGCCTCCACCAGGAAACGGTCGCCCAGCTTCTTGCCCAGGAGGGCTTTGCCCATGGGAGATTCCTTGCTGATGCGCCCCTGGAGCGGGTCGCAGCGGACGGTGGTGACCACCTGAATGGTCTGGGTTTCGTCGTCGTCCTCGAAGTACAGCTCCACCAGATCGAACAGGCCCACCTCGTTCTCCTTGGACCGGTCCTCAATGACCGTGGCGGATTTGATCATGCGGTCCAGATAGCGGATCCGGCTCTTATTCCGGTTCTGGGCCTGCTTGGCCGCCTTGTACTCATAGTTTTCGCTCAGGTCGCCGAAGGCGCGGGT
>CAMEIU010000135.1 GCA_945918815.1 uncultured Clostridia bacterium | reverse complement strand
GATGGGCAAAGGCCTGGTCGGCGGTGATGACCGGTAACAGAGCACCGAAGCCTGAACCGGCTTGCTGTCCGGGAACATGTCCCGTACCGCCGGGCAGTCGTAGGCGGTGGAGTAATGGGCGGCCAGATGACCGCCAGCGGAGAAGCCCATGATGGCCACGCGGCTTACGTCACAGTGCCACACGTCCGCGTTCGCATGGATCAGCTCCAGAAGACCCGCTGCTTCCCGGAGCTGCACCGGATAGCGTTGGGGCGCGACGGAGTAGGTCAGCACGAAGACGTTAATGCCCTCCGGCAAAAAGTGCAGCGCGATGGGCTCGGCCTCCCGCTGGCTGCAAAACTCATAGCCGCCGCCGGGGCAGACCACCAGACAGGGCCGCTTGTCGTTGTCCCGCTGCATTTCCGACAGGTTGTCCGGCAGATAAATCTCCACCGACGGGTCCCGGCCGTCCCGCCCCAAATCAGGGAATCGGTCTTTTAAATGTATGATTTCATATTTCAAAAGAATACCCTCCTAAAAGGACTTTGCAGATGAAAGCGAATGGCTTACTTTTTCTATAGGTTTTTAATTGCAAAGGATTTGTTGTCGATCGCTCGCATGGTGGCTAAGATGCCGTCCAGATGGTCGTATTCGTGCTGAATCAACTCGGCCATGTCGTCATCCATGCGCAGCTCCTGCAGCTCCCAGTTTTCATCCCGATATCGGAGAATACAGTGGCGGTAACGGCGAACGCGAACCAAAAGATTGGGAAATGACATGCAATCATCCATCAATTCCATCATTTCGTTTCCTACAAATTCCAATTGCGGATTGATGATAACATATGGTTTGTCCGTCAATATGCAGATAAGCCGTTTCATAATTCCGATCTGCGGCGCTGCAATAGCCCGGCCAAATCCATAGTCCCGGCGGATTCCTTTGATACAGTCGAACATATCTGTAAAAACAGGACGGAGATCTTCTAGTTCATTCATTTTAACCTCGTCAGAGACCTCGTACAGCTTCGGATTGCCAAGCAACAGAATTTCACGTTCCATGTTTTGATTTCCTTTCAGCTTCTAATTTTTTTCCGTACCAGACAGCTGTGCCAATCAACAGATAAAAGTATATAGAAACTTTTTCATGGAGTCAATCCCAAATCATGCCGTCGAATGCGAACGCTTTTCTGCTGCCTTATGGTGATTTTCTTCTCGACGGCGCGTTGTTGGCATGCTATACTGAGGGCAGCGCAGGGACTTCCTGCTGAAAGGTGCAGTTACCATGATTCGAGCTTATGAAAATCCGCAAAAAACCAGTGAAAACCGGCTGCCGCCCCGGAGCTATTACATTCCGGCGGGCGTTTCGGAATACCATCTTTTGAACGGCCTCTGGCGGTTCCGCTTTTTTGCCCGGGACGTTGACGTGCCGAAGGAGATTTCCCGTTGGGATACCATTCCCGTTCCGTCCTGCTGGCAGACCCAGGGCTTCGAGAATCCCAACTATACCAATATCAACTATCCCTATCCCTGCGACCAGCCCTATGTTCCCGACGACAATCCCTGCGGCGTCTATGAGCGGGACTTTACGCTGGAGCGGCTGTGGGGCAAGGTGTACTTCGTCCTGGAGGGCGCGGCCTCCTGTGCGGAGGTGTCGGTCAACGGCCAATATGTGGGCTTCACCCAGGGCAGCCATCTCCAGGCGGAGTTTGACGTGACGCCCTATGTCAAAGAAGGAACCAATACCATTTGGGTCAAGGTCCTGAAATGGTGCTGCGGCAGCTATCTGGAGGACCAGGACGCCTTCCGCATGAACGGCATCTTCCGGGACTGCTATCTCTTACAGCGGCCCGCGGACCATATCAGAGACATTCGGATTTCCACCCAAGGAAACCGGGTCCTGGTTCAAACGGACAGGCCCTGCGATATGACCCTGTCCGACCGGGACGGCGGCTTCCTGGCTTCCGCGGAAAACTGCGCCGAAGCGGAATTACCGGTGGAAAACCCGGTTCTCTGGAACGCCGAGCAGCCCTGCCTTTATACCCTGACCCTGACCCGCAGCGGAGAGACCATCCGGCAGCAGGTGGGCTTCCGCACCATCGCCGTGTCCGAAAAATACGAGCTGCTGGTCAACGGCACGCCCGTGAAGCTCCACGGCGTCAACCACCACGACACGGATCCCCATACCGGCTGGTATCAGACCGACGAACAGCTGCGGCGTGATCTGCTGCTGATGAAATCCCTTCATATCAACTGCATCCGTACCTCCCACTATCCGCCCACGCCGAAATTCCTGGATATGTGCGACGAGCTGGGCTTCTATGTGGTGTTGGAGACGGATCTTGAGACCCACGGCTTCCTCCGGCGCAACGCCAATGTGGAGTACCGCTATGACGTGGAGGACCCGGTGTGGCCCTGCTCCGATCCGAAGTGGCGGACGGAATTTGTGAACCGCATGGAGCGGGCGGCAGTCCGGGACCGGAACCACTGCTGCATTTTGATGTGGTCCACAGGCAACGAAAGCGGCCACGGGGAAAACCATGTGGCCATGATCGACTATCTGCGCACTCTCAACGACGGACGGCTGGTCCACTGTGCCGACGCCTCATATAAAGGGGAGGGCGAGCACGCCGACGTGTTCTCCTGGATGTATCCATCCTTGGAGCAGGTGGAGGGGTTCGCCCTGGACGACGCCATCCGGCAGCCCTGCTTCCTCTGCGAATACACCCATGCCATGGGCAACGGCCCCGGCGACGTGTGGGCGTATAACGAGCTGTTCGACCGGTATCCCAAGCTCATCGGCGGCTGCGTCTGGGAGTGGGCGGACCACACGGTACTGGACGGGAATTGCGTGGGCCGCTACGGCGGCGACTTCCCAGGCGAATTGGCCGAAACCGGCAACTTCTGCTGCGACGGGATGGTGTTCCACGATCGCAGCTTCAAGGCCGGGACCCTGGAGATTCAAGCGGCCTACCAGCCCATGGGGACCGTTTATGAAAACGACGTTTTGCAGGTCACCAACCGCTATGATTTCACAAATCTTCGGGATTGTACGCTGCAATGCGCCGTGGAGCGGGACGGCGAGATCGTCTGGCAGGAGGCTTTCCAGGTGGAAGCCGCGCCCCATGAGACGGTAAATCTGCCTCTGAAACTGCCTGCCTATGAAGCCCAATACGGCGTCCATCTGAACTGCGAACTCCTGCGGGATGGCCGTTCCATGGCCCGGACCCAGCATCCGCTGCCGTTCCGGCCCGTCCCAAAAGTGGACAAGGCTGCCGCTCCGTGTACCGAGGACCGGGAGAACTATTATTTCACCGGCGAGGGCTTCTCTTATGTGTTCTCCAAGCACTATGGAACCTTCACCAGCCTGCGGATTCATGGCCGGGAACAGCTCCAGGACCGGATGCGCCTGACGGTCTGGCGGGCCCCTACGGACAACGATAAAAATGTACAGATTTTCTGGGGACACGACGAGTGGCAAGGGGAAAACTACGACCGTCTGTTCTCCAAGGTCTACGACTGCCAAATGGAGCGGGGCGTGCTCCGGGTCACCGGCGCCCTCTCCGGTGTCTCCCGGCTGCCATTCTTCCGGTATACCCTGTCGGTGTCCGTTGCAGCGGATGGACAGATACGCTTTGACCTGGATGGCCGGGTGCGGGAGAACGCCTGCTGGCTGCCGCGATTGGGCTTTGAACTGACCCTGCCGGGGGAGGCCTCGGACTTCACCTACTATGGACGCGGCCCACAGGAGAACTACTGCGACATGTGCCACGGGTCCCAGGTTGGCTGGTATCAGAGCAGTGCAGAACGGGAATATGTTCCCTACATCCGGCCCCAGGAGCACGGCAACCACACGGCGGTCCGAAACCTGACCATCGGCGATCTGACCGTAGAGAGCCAGCGGGACTTCGAGTGCAATGTGTCCCGCTATTCCTCGGAGGCTTTGACCGGGGCGGACCACACCGACGAGCTTGCGGCCGACGGCAGCACCCACGTCCGCATCGACTACCGCGTCAGCGGCGTCGGCTCCGCCGCCTGCGGCCCTGCCCTGCCGGAGCAGTACCGGCTTTCCGAAAAACAGATCCGTTTCCGGTTCTCCATGGGTATCAGACAGATTTCACTGTAGGGGACGCATATATGCGTCCCGTATTCCGCAAATAATATAAAAAAGAGAGGGAACCGATCATGGGAAAATGGCAGAGATACAAATATTTACCGGTTCAACCCTTGGGCGAGGACGGCAGAATCGTCACCGGCAGCAGAGAACATATCCGGTTGTCCCGGCGGGCCGCCGCCGAGGGCATGGTGCTGCTGAAAAATGAAAATGAGGTCCTGCCCCTGAAACGGGGCAGCCGCGTGGCCCTATTCGGCAAGGCCAGCGTGGACTATGTAAAAGGCGGCGGCGGCAGCGGTGACGTGACCGTGGCCAATGTCCGCAACCTCTGCGACGGCATGGTGGAAAAGGCGGCGGAGGGCAAGGTGGAGATCTTTGCGCCGCTCCACGAATTTTACCGGGAGAACGTGGCTGCGCAGGGGAAGGAGCCGGGATACACCGTGGAGCCGGAGGTTCCGGCGGACCTGCTGGACCGGGCCGCCGCGGCCTGCGATACGGCCATCGTCAGTATCTGCCGCTTCTCCTCCGAGGGTTGGGACCGGAAGGGCGAGCCCAACGACGGCGACTTCTATCTGTCGTTGGAGGAACAGAACATGGTCGCTTCCGTCCGCGCCCGGTTTGACCGGATCGTGGTGGTCCTGAACGTGGGCGGCATGGTGGATACCTCCTGGTTCGCCCGGGACGAGAAGATTTCGTCCGTTTTGCTGGCCTGGCAGGGCGGTATGGAGGGGGCCATGGCCGAGGCCGACATCCTCTGCGGCGACGTCTGTCCCTCCGGCAAGCTGACCGACACCTTCGCCGCCTCCTTCGCTGACTATCCCTCCTCGGAAAAGTTCAACGAGTCCCAGGACTACGTCTGCTATACCGACGATGTTTTCGTGGGCTACCGCTACTTTGAAACCATCCCCGGCGCGGCGGAGAAGGTCAACTATCCCTTCGGCTTCGGCCTGTCCTATACCAGCTTCCGGCTGGACCCGGGCGTCTCCGACTGGGACGGGGAGACTGTCTATGTCAATGTCCGGGTGACCAACACGGGCAAAATGGCGGGCCGGGAGGTGGTGCAGCTCTATACATCCGCGCCCCAATGCCGCCTGGAGTCCCCTGCCCTGGAGCTGCGGGCCTTTCAGAAGACCGGGCTGCTGCAGCCCGGCGAATCCCAGGAGCTGACCCTGACCTTCCGGGACCGGGATCTGGCAATCTATGATGAGAAACAGGCCGCCTATGTGCTGCCGGAGGGATCCTACTCTATTTTCTACGGCACCAGCATCCGGGACCTGGAGCTGGAAGGCCATCTCCATATGGAGGAAGAGCAGCTGGTGGAGCAGCTGCAAAACCGCTGCGCGCCGAAAAAGCTGCCACGCCGCCTGAAAGCCGACGGAACCTATGAGGAACTGGAAACCAGCGCATATCCCACCGTGCCGGATACGGACGGCTGGCCCGAAAAGCCCGATTGGCAGGCGCAGCACATTCTGCCCGACATGCACGGCGTCTACAACCCGGATGGCCGTATGACCCTGGAGCAGGTTGCCGCCGGGGAGGCAACCCTGGACGATTTCCAGGAAAGCCTGAC
>CAMEIU010000134.1 GCA_945918815.1 uncultured Clostridia bacterium | reverse complement strand
CGCTCCGTGACGCCGCCGCCCTCATGGGCCATGGACAGGGGCAGGACGTCCCGCTCATAGTCCAGGTCCATGTGCAGCAGATCGTTGATTCTGGCGATCATGGCCCGGTTCCGGCGGCCTCTGGCCTCCCGGTAAGGGGCAAAGAACTCCGTCAGGCGGCCGATCTTGTCATGGGGCACCGACTGGATGGTCATATAGCTGCATCCCACCTGGTCCGGGTTGTTGGTCCGGCGGCCCTCGAGAATGGTGCCGTCCATGGAAGCGCGGCACTCCATGCCGATGGTCACAGGCATGTCCACGATCTTGGCGGCCTCCAGGAACTCCTCTGCGCCGGAGATGGAATCATGGTCGATGATACCGGCGGTGCAAAGGCCCTCCATCCGGGCGGCATACACCGCCGCCGTGGGTGAATAGGGGGAGAAGGAATAGGTGGTGTGGATGTGGTTGTTGATGTACTGGGGCACCATGGGCGGGAACTGGGCAGTCTTCACAGCCTCCCGCAGATTGGCAAGACGCTCCGCTTTGTCGGGAACATTGAGCAGATTTAGGATGTTGATATCGATCATAGGCTTTCTCCTTACGTTAGCATAACCAATGCCGGACGCATCCAGAAGCCTTCCCCTCAAGGGGGAAGCCTTGGCGCTTCCGCGCCAGTGACGTTAATTCAGCATAACCTGGCCGCCGGTGACGGGGATGGCCTGGCCGGTTTCGTACTTCTGCTCCACGCAGTACATGACGGCTCTCGCCACGTCCAGGGGCAGGCAGCCGCGGTTCATGGGCACCTTGGCCTCGTAGTAGCGGCGGACGTCGTCCACGGTCTTGGCGCCGGGCACCTTGCCGGCCTTGAGGTACTGGACGAACAGGCCGCGCTCCGGGTCGCTCCACAGGGGACCATCCAGGAAGTTGCCCGGGCAGACAGCGTTGACCTTGATGTTATAGGCGCACAGCTCCAGTGCGAAGCTCTGGGTCAGGCCGATGCCGCCGAACTTGGAACCGGCATAGGCGAAGTTCTTATTGGAGCCCTCCAGGCCGGACTTGGAGTTCAGGGTGATGATGTCGAACATGGCCTCGGGATCAGCCTCATGCTGGGCCTCCATGATGATGGCGGCATACTTGGCGCAGAGGAAGAAGCCGGTGTAGTTGATGTTGGTGACGAAGTCGAAGTCCTTCCGCTCCATCTGGGCGATGGGGCCGGAGCGGACCACGCCGGCATTGGACAGCATGATGTCCAGACCGCCGAATTTCTCCACAGTCTGAGCCACCAGGTTCGCGACGGATTCCTCGTCGGACACGTTGACTGCGATGGCGCAGGCCCGGTCGCCCAGTTCCTTGGCAACCTGCTCGGCCAGGGGCACGTTCAGGTCGGCGATGACCACAGTGGCGCCCTCTTTATACAGCTCCTCGGCGATGCCCTTGCCGAAGCCCTGGGCCGCGCCGGTGACGATGGTGATCTTTCCCGCCAGACGGCCCTCTCCGGCCGGACGGTTGTGAATGTTTTCCTTGGCAATTTGCTGCCACTTGCTCATGTCGATGCTCATATGCTGCACTCCATTTCTATCATAATTCCACGCAATTGACAATTGATAATTGACAATTGACAATGATTGCGTCCCCTTTGGGGACATATTTCAAATACTTACAAATGATAATTGCAATCTCGATCAATCAATGGACGCCTCAATCAAATTCAATCATCGCCGCAGGCGATACCTCCATTGTCAATTATCCATTGTCAATTATCAATTGAATGCGACTGGCTTACATCACACGCAGAAGCGTCTGATATGCCTTGTCCCAGCCTTCGGTGTGGTGGGGTTCATATTCTTCCACCGGCTCGGAGTTGCGGACCACCTGGCGCAGCTCGTCCACATCCTTCAAAAGGCCCAAGGCCACGGCCTGGCCCAGCAGGTTGCCGATGGCCGCGCCCTCCACGGGACCGGTGACCACCTTGCGGTCTATGGAATCGGCCACCATCTGGTTCAGCAGCTTGTTCTGGATGCCGCCGCCGACGATGTTCAGACTGTCGATCCGCTGGCCCTTGATCTGCTCCAGGCCTTTCAGGGCCAGACGGTAGCGAAGGGCCAGGGACTCATAGATGCAGCGGGCCGTCTGGCCCACGGTCTCCGGCACCGGCTGCCCGGTCCGGCGGCAGAAGTCCTGAATCTTCCGCTCCATGTCGCCGCCGGCGTAGAACTCCGAGGCGTCGGGATTGATGACGGACCGCAGCGGCCCGGCCTTTTGGGCTTCCACGACGATGTCGTCCCAGGAGATGGATTTGCCGGTTTTCTTGATCCAATCCCGGCGGCACTCCTGGATGAGCCACAAGCCCATGATATTCTGCAAGGGACGGCAGCCGCCC
Source organism: uncultured Clostridia bacterium (assembly GCA_945918815.1). Lineage (GTDB taxonomy): Bacteria > Bacillota > Clostridia > Oscillospirales > Oscillospiraceae > Avoscillospira. Next base: position 3,321 of record CAMEIU010000134.1, on the reverse strand, counting down.
TGAATGGTGCCCTCGCTGGAGAAGTTGGCCTTCCGGGCTTCCTCGGTCAGCACGGCGTGATCGGTCTCCACGCCGAACAGGGACCAGGTGCCGCTGGAGCAGAAGGCAAAGCTGCCGGAGCCGGGAATGGCGGCCACGGCGGAGGCGGTGTCATGACAGCCCACGGCGGCGTAGGGGACCCGGTTCAGGCCCAGCTCTTCCGCCAGCTCCGGCCGGAGCGCGCCCCGCAGAGAGCAGGACTTCTGAACCTGGGGGAAGATATGCTTCGGAATGCCCAATGCCTCGATGGTCTCCCAGTCCCAATCGCCGGTGGCGGCGTTCAGGAGCATGGTGGTGGTGGCGTGGGTATATTCGGCGGCCTTCTCGCCGGTCAGGAAATAGCCCAGAAGGTCCGGCAGCAGCAGGAGCGTGTCCGCGTTCTGCAGCGCCACGTCCTCTTCCCGCACCCGGCGGTGCAGCTGATAGACCGTGTTGAATGGCATGGAGCCGATGCCCGTCCGCCGGAACAATGTCGGAAAATCCACCGTCTTCCAGGTCTCGGCCACGTCGGCGTCGGTGGCATAGCGGTAGGATCTTGGATCGCCCAACAGGTGTCCGTTGCGGTCCAGCAGGCCGTAGTCCACACCCCAGGTGTCAATGCCCATGCAGTCCAGCTCGCCCAGGCCCAGCCGCCGGTAGGCCAGCAGACCCTGCTTCATCTGGTTGAAGAGGTAGGGCAGATCCCAATAGAAGACTCCGTTCAGCTCCACATAGTTATTTTCAAAGCGGTGCAGCTCCTGCATTTTGATCGTCTTGCCGTCAAAGGTGCCCAAAATCGCGCGCCCGTTGCTGGCTCCCAGATCGAATGCCAGGAGATGATAGACTCGGTCCATGGCGTCCCTCCTGTTTGTTTGGTTTGTTTTTCGTGATTTGTCCTTTGGTTCCAACTGTATTATAGCGCGTTCCTGCCTTTGATGCAACGAGTTTTTCGTCAAAATCACAAGACCGGCTTCCGCAGCCCTCCCATTTTTTGTTTTTTTCACTTGCAATCCGGCGCCGTTCCAGTTACTATGGAATTATCCCAAGAAAACAGGAGGAAGCAGCAATGCAAAAACCCACATTGGTCATTATGGCGGCCGGCATGGGGAGCCGTTTCGGCGGCTTAAAGCAGATGACCCCTGTTGACCCCCAAGGACACTTTATCATGGACTTTTCCATGTTTGACGCCATCCGCGCCGGATTCGGCAGGATCGTCTGCATCATCAAGGAAGAAATGCGGGAGGATTTCGAGGCCAGAATCGGCCGTCGGGTCCGGCCCTACGCGGATCTCTCCTACGCCTATCAAAGTCTGGATATGCTGCCGGAGGGCTTCTCCATCCCGGAGGGCCGCATCAAGCCCTGGGGCACCGGCCACGCGGTGCTGTGCGCCGCGTCTCAGATTGAGGGGCCCTTCGCCGTCCTCAATGCCGACGACTTCTACGGGTATCCGGCGTTCGAGGCCGTCTGCCGGTTTTTGCAGGCGGATCACGGCCCCAGGGAGCACGCCATGGTGGCCTACGACCTGGAGAACACCCTGACGGATCACGGCGCAGTCACCCGCGGCGTCTGCCAGGTCAGCGCCGACGGCTATCTGACCGGCATCGATGAGCGGCACCGGATCGAAAAGCGGCCCAACGGCGCGGCCTTCACCGAGGATGGAGAGAATTTTACGCCTCTGGAAAACGGCACGGTGGTGTCCATGAATCTCTGGGGCTACCAGCACGCGGTTCTGGACCGGCTGGAGACCCTGTTCCGAAAGTTTTTGACGGAGGACCTGTCTGCGAACCCCATGAAGGCGGAATTTCTGCTGCCCGTGGTCTCCGACTGGATGCTCCGCAGCGGCCAGGACACCATCCAGGTCCTCCGCACCGACGCCCGCTGGTACGGCATGACCTATAAAGAGGATCTGCCCGGCGTGGTGGAAGCCATCCAAAGGATGAAAGAGCAGGGATTATACCCGGAAGAACTGTGGAAAAAAGCTTGATATGAAATGTACCCTAGTGTCCCCTGAAGAGGGAGACACGAGGGTACCTGCAAAATTCAAATCCGTCGCGAAGCGACACCTTCATTGTCCATTGTCAATTGTCCATTCAAAAAAACCGGCTCCCCTCCAGACGAGGGAAGCCGGTTTTCTGATTGTTTCTTATGCGAAGGGGTTCTCCGTGGGATAGGGCAGGCTCTTGGGCTGGTTGTGGGCGATATCGGCGACGCCGAAGTATTTGAAGACCTCGAACAGGGCCTTGCCGAAATGGCCGAAGGCCACGGCGCCGTGGTGCGGATAACGCTTTTGGATCAGCACATGGCGGTAGAAGCGGCCCATCTCGGGAATGGCGAAGATGCCAATGCCGCCGAAGGAGCCGGTGGGAACAGGCAGGACCTCGCCCTCGGCGATGTAGCTGCGCAGGTTGCCGTCGCTGTCGCACTGCAGCCGGTAGAAGGTGATATCGCTGGCAGCGATGTCGCCCTCCAGGGTGCCGCGGGTGAAGTCGGGCTCGCCGCCGTTCTCCAGCAGGCGGTTCTGGATCAGCTGGAACTTGACGGCGCGGTCGGCGCACATCTTGCAGCTAGGGGTGTTGCCGCAGTGGAAGCCCATGAAGGTGTCGGTCAGAGCGTAGTTGAACTTGCCGGCGATCTGCTCGTCGTAGAGGGACTTGGGCACGGAGTTGTTGATGTCCAGCAGGGTCACGGCGTCATTGGAGATGCAGGCGCCGATGTACTCGCTGAGGGCGCCGTAGATGTCCACCTCGCAGGCCACGGGGATACCGCGGGAGGCCAGACGGGAGTTGACATAGCAGGGCTCAAAGCCGAACTGGCTCGGGAAAGCGGGCCAGCACTTGTCGGCAAAGGCCACATACTTGCGGGAGCCCTTGTGGTTCTCCGCCCAATCCAGCAGGGTCAGCTCAAACTGGGCCATGCGCTCCAGCAGCTCGGGATAGTAGCGGCCCTCGCCCATTTCGGCGGCCATGTCGGCGCAGACGTCCTTGATTCTGGGATCACCGGCGTGCTCCTTGTAGCTGACCAGCAGATCCAGCTCGGAGTTCTCCTCCACCTCGACGCCCAGCTCATACAGGCCCTTGATAGGGGCGTTGCAGGCGAAGAAGTCCTGGGGACGGGGACCGAAGGTGATGATTTTCAGGCTCTTGACGCCAATGATGGCCCGGGCGATGGGCACGAACTCGGCAATCATCCTGGCGATGTCTTCCGCGGTACCCACGGGATACTCGGGGATGTAGCCCTTCAGATGGCGCATACCCAGGTTGTAGGAGCAGTTCAGCATGCCGCAGTAGGCGTCGCCGCGGCCGT
>CAMEIU010000133.1 GCA_945918815.1 uncultured Clostridia bacterium | reverse complement strand
TTTTTGAGCACTTGCACAAAATTTGCAGTTGCTTATTAAAGCCGATAATCATAATCCCAATTTATCTCACCGACCAACCCATTTTCTCAGGTGTTGGTCAACAGCAGCAGGCCGTCCGGGGAGAGGGACAGCTGAATCCGGTCGCCTGGCTGGTAGCGGTTCTCTTTGGGCAGCTCCACCCGCAGCGGCTCTCCCTCAGAGCCCTCCGGCTGTGCCAGCAGAATCGTGGCGGATACGTCCTCCAGGACCCGCGTCACGCGGCAGGGCAGGGGATTGTCCGCGCCGTTCAGGGAGATGGCGGCGGCGGGAATGCCAAGGACCTCTGCATCCGGCCGGAGATGACTGCACCGGAATGTCCGGTTCCAGGTGGGAACGCGGACGCCTTCCGCGGTCACCTGGCAGCCAACGAAGTTCTTGCAGCCGGCAAGCCGGGCCGCACTGACGGCGCCGGGATCATGGAACAGCTGGTCCATGGTCATGACAGGGCTGCTCCGGCCCTGGTGCATCACGCAGACCCGGCCGCAGTGCCGGTAGGCCTCGCCCCGGTCGTGGGAGACCCAGAGAATGGAGCCGGAAAAATCCGACAGCAGCTCGTCCAGCTCCAGCTCCAGACTCCATTTGAGGTAGCTGTCCAAGGCGGAAAAGGGCTCGTCCAGCAAAATGGCCTGGGGCCGGGAGGCCAGAATCCGGGCCAATGCCACCCGCTGCTGCTCGCCGCCGGAGAGCTGACCCGGCAGCTTCTTTTCCAATCCATTGAGGCGGAACCGGTCCAGAAGCCTGGCAATTTCGGCCTTTCGCCGGCCCCTTGGCAGTCCATGGAGGCCTGCCGTCAGATTCTGCTCCACAGTCATGGTGGGAAACAGGGCGTACTGCTGGAACAGATAGCCCACCTGCCGCTGTTGGGGCGGCAGATCAATTTTGGCTTTACTGTCAAACAAAACGCGGCCGTCCAGAACGATACGGCCCCGGTCCGGCTTGACGATTCCGGCGACGCACTTGAGGGTCAGGCTCTTGCCGCTGCCGGATGCGCCTAGCAGGGCCAGAGTCTCGTTTTCCGCGTCAAACTGCACCTGGAGCTGAAAGGACCCCAGGTTTTTTTCAATGTCAACCTGTAATGCCACGGCGAGCCGCCCCCTTTCCCTTGGGTTGCCTGCTGCTCTTTTCCAGCAGATTGACGGCCAGCAGCACCACGGCGGAGATGGCGATGTTCACCATGACCCACTTGGCGGCCAGGGCGTCGTTGTCGGTGCGCCAGAGCTGATAGACTGTGGTGGAGATGGTGGCGGTCTTGCCGGGGGTGTAGCCTGCAATCATAGAAGTTGCGCCGTATTCGCCCAAAGCCCGGGCGAAGGCCAGAACCGTTCCAGCCAGGATGCCCTGGCGGCAGCAGGGCATCCGAATGTGCCAGAAAATATAGGTGTTGGAAAGGCCCAAGGTCTGGCCCGCGTAGGCCAGGGTCTGGTCGAAGGACTCAAAGGCGCCCCGGGCTGTGCGGTACATCAGAGGGAAAATGACCACGGTGGTGGCGAAGATGGCGGACCACCAGGTCATGACCAGCTTCATACCGAAGACTTGCAGCACCCAAGCGCCGATGATCCGCTTGGGCCCCAGGACCCGCAGCAGCAGATAGCCCACCACCGTAGGCGGCAGCACCAGCGGCAGGGTCAGAACCACGTCCAACACGCCTTTCAGGAGCTTCGGCAGCTTGGCAATATAGTAGGCGGCGAAAATGCCCACAAAGAAGATGATTCCCGTGGAGATGGCCGCGATGCGAAGAGAGTTCCAAAGCGGATACCAATCCAAACTGACCGCTCCTTTCATTCGCTCAGAAACCCGTAGGGGCGGCTATAAGCCGTCCGCCAGGTTTCATTCCGGGTGGCTCATAGCCGCCCCTACATTATGAATTGGAAATCAGAATGATCATTCCACCGGGCTGAAGCCGACGGATTCAAAGATGGCCATGGCTTCGTCGGAGAAGCAGTATTCCAGGAAGGCCTTGGCGGCTTCCTCGTTCTTCGTCACGTTCAGGACAGCGGCGGGATAGATGACCTGGCCGCACATCTCAGCAGTGGCGGAATCCACGATGGTCAGACCGGCGGAGAAGGCGTCGGTGCAGTAGATGACACCGCAGTCCACGGTGCCCTCAGAGACCTGAGAGGTGACTTCCTTGACGTTGGAGCCGTAGGTCAGAAGGCCTGCGTTGGCCAGGTCCTCTTCCACCAGACCGTAGTAGGCGAAGATCTTCTGGGTGTACTGGCCCACGGGCACGTCGGAGTTGCCCATGGCCATGAACACGGTGCCCTCCTGCAGGCGGGCGGCCAGGTCGTCAAAGGAAGCGATCTCAGCGGGGTTGCCCTCGGGCACGCAGAGGGTCGCCTTGTTCTCCAGAATGTCGCCGCGGGTGCCCTCCAGCACAAAGTCCAGGCCCTCGGTGTTCACTTCGGCGGAGGCGTTGATGTCCAGCTGGTTCATCTGCTGCTGACCGGCGGAGATGAAGATGTCGCAGTCCGCACCCTCCTGAATATGGGTTTTCAGGGTGCCGGAGGAGTCAAAGTTGAAGGTGATGGTGACCTCGGGATGGGCGGCCTGATAGTTCTCGCCAATCTGGGTCAGGGTCTCCTGCATGGAGGCGGCAGCGAAGACGATGATCTCCACCGGCTCAGCGGCGGGGGCGGACTCCTCCTCCACGGGGGCTTCCGGGGTCACATCGTCCACGGGGATTCCCTCCGCGGAAGCATCCGGCGTGGTTTCGGTTTCAGCCGGGGCGGCGGGCTGTTCGGCAGTGGTCGAGGACGCACAGCCGGCACACAGAGCCAGCAGCATGGTCAGGACCAGAAATAATGCAGTGATCTTTTTCATGATAATTCCTCTTTTCTAATATAATTTGCAATGAATTTGGGTTGCAACGGTTGGAAATGACATTTATTCGATCGAAACATGCCGCAAGGGTTGCCCCTACGAATTTGCTCCAAACGGGCACATCTTTAATTCCCTTTTCCGAAGGGGCAGACAGGATACCGGCACTCCTTGCAGCCCAGGCACAATCCGCCATTGCCCATTTTGGCAATCTCCCGGCGGGTGACGGGCACACCGGCCGCCACTCTGGGCAGCACCAGATCGAAGATCGTGGCCCCAGCAAACATGACGCAGCCGGGGAGGCCCATGACGGGCATGCCGTCGTCATAATAGCCCAGGAGGAACATGGCGCCCGGCAGCACCGGCGCGCCGTAGGTCACGATCTTTGCGCCGCTCCGCTGGATGGCTCCCGGCGTGTTGTCGTCCGGGTCCACGCTCATGCCGCCGGTGCAGAGAATCAGGTCCACATCCTTGGACCGCATCTCCTGAATGGCCGCCGTGATGTGGTCGATGCCATCGTCGGAGAGAATGTGCTCGGTCATCTCAATGCCGTAAGCCTTGAGCTTTTCCTCCACCACCGGGGTGAAGGTGTCCTGAATGAGGCCCTTGAAGACCTCGCCGCCGGTGGTGACCACGCCGGCCTTTTTCAGCTTATAGGGCAGAATCTCGAGAATCGGCTTGCCGCCCGCCACGGCTTCGGCCTGGGCCAGCTTTTCCTCCCGGATGACCAGGGGGATGACCCGGGTGCCGCAGAGCTTGTCGCCCTTGTGGACCGGCGTGTTGGAGTGGCGGGTGGCGATCATCAGCTCGTCGATCATGTTGATCTCATCCAGCCGGTCCACGTCCACCCGGAACAGGCCGTCGCAGTCGGCCTTCAGCTCGATTTTTCCTTCTTTGACCTCGCTTTTGGTCATATGGGGCCCCTGACAGATGGCGCAGAGCCGCTCCGCGCCGTCGTTCTCATGGACCATGCCCGGTTCCATCTCCCACACATACAGGTTCTCCTTGCCCATGGACAGGAGCATGGGGATGTCCTCCTCCGTGACCACATGACCCTTGCGGAACTGGGCCCCCTTGAACTCTCCCTTGACGATACGGGTCAGGTCGTGGCACAGCACATGGCCCACGGCGTCCTCGGTCCGAATCAGTTTCATGGTTTATCCCTCCAAAATTGTGATGGGGTCGCCCTTCCGGACGCGGCCCTCCTGCTTGACAATGACAAAAATGCCTTCCGTGGGCATGACGCACTGGCCTGTGGCCTTCTTGATGGCGCAGTCGTTGTGGCACTCCTTGCCGATCTGTGTCACCTCCACGATGGTCTCACCCACTTGCAGCCGGGTTCCAACCGGTAAGGCTTTCAGGTCGATGCCCTCGGTGTTGATGTTCTCGGCAAAGGCCCCCGCCGTCAGGTCGAGGCCCATTTTGCGCATCTTGTCCACGCTTTCCTCGGCCAGCATGCTGATCTGCCGATGCCAGTTGCCCGCGTGGGCGTCGCCCACTATGCCGTGGTCGAGCTTCAAATCGATGTAGGGGACCTCGTGCTTGCGGATTCCCTTCCGTTCGCTGATATTCACAGCCGTGACGGTCGCCATAGGCTCAGATCCTTTCATATTCTCCGCTTTTGCCGCCGGATTTGTAGAGAAGGCGGATGTTGGTGATCTCCATATCCCTTTGAACAGCCTTGCACATGTCGTAGACCGTCAGCGCCGCGGCGGAAACCGCCGTCAACGCCTCCATCTCTACGCCGGTTTCTCCGGTGCATTTGGCCTCGGCCAGGATGTGCAGCGCTGCATCCTCCCACCGGAATTCCAGGTTGACGCCGGTGAGGGCGATGGGGTGGCACATGGGGATGAGATCGCTGGTGCGCTTGGCCGCCATGATGCCTGCCACCTGGGCCACGGCCAGCACATCGCCTTTTTTCATCTTGCCGTCCCGGACCAATTGGGCGGTCTCGGGATTCATACGGACCTCTCCGGCGGCCCGGGCCACCCGGAAGGTTTTCTCTTTTTCGGTCACGTCCACCATGCGGGCGCGGCCCTGTTCGTTGAAATGGGTCAGCTCCATGTTATCCTCCGATTTGATTCATGGTCCTTGGGGTGTCGCTGGCATGGACGGCGGACATGCGGTGCCGCTCCGGCTTGTGGAGAATGGCCGTCCGCACTGCTTCCACCAGCGCGTCTCCGTGGAGTCCTTCCAGAGAAAGCTCTTCACTGGAGTGGAGACAGGGTTTCAATTTTCCGTCCGCCGTCAGCCGGATGCGGTTGCACTGCTGGCAAAACGCGTGGCTCATGGGCTCGATGAGGCCGACGGTGCCCCGGTAGCCGGGAATCTGATACCGCCGGGCCACGCCCTCCGGCGTGACGGGACGAAGCGACGGACAGCGGTCCAGCACCGTGTCCGCTGGGAGGAAACAGCTCCGATCCCAACCGGCGCAGGGGCCCATAGGCATCAGCTCGATGAAGCGGACTTCCCAGTCGCGGTCCCGGGTCAGCTCCACAAAATCGGGAATCTCCCCGTCGTTGAAACCGCCGCAGAGGACGCAGTTGAGTTTGAGATGGGTAAACCCGGCGTCGTCCGCCGCCCGCAGTCCGTCAAGCACGTCCCGGAGCTGGCCGCAGCGGGTGACCTGCCGGAATTTCTCCTGGTTCAGGGTGTCCAGGCTGACGTTCAGCCGGGTGACGCCCGCCTCCTTCAAAGGCCGGGCCAGGGCCGGCAGCAGGGTGGCGTTGGTGGTCATGCACAGCTCCCGGATTCCTTCGATGGAGGAAAGCATCCGGCAGAAGTCCACGATGCCCTTCCGCACCAGGGGCTCCCCGCCGGTCAACCGGATTTTCCAAACCCCGCAGGCCGCCGCCGCCCGGGCAATCTCCCACAGCCGCTCCAGAGAACAGATGTCCTGGTGGGCGACCTTGGGAATCCCTTCTTCCGGCATAC
>CAMEIU010000132.1 GCA_945918815.1 uncultured Clostridia bacterium | reverse complement strand
CTGGACATTCCCGACGACGCCGACTATGTCTACATCTGCGAGAACGAGACCATCCACGGCCTGACCTGGAACAAGCTGCCCAACACCAAGGGCCATGTGCTGGTGTCCGACCAGAGCTCCATGTTCCTGTCCCGTCCCTGCAACGTGTCCGACTACGGCCTGATCTACGCCGGCGTGCAGAAGAACGTGGGCCCCGCCGGCATGGTGGTGGTCATCATCCGCGAGGATCTGATCCGCGACGATCTGACCGATCTGCCCATCTATCTCCAGTACAAGACCCACGCCGACAACGGCTCCATGTACAACACCCCCAACTGCTGGGCCATCTACGTCTGCGGCAAGGTGTTCAAGTATCTGAAGTCCATCGGCGGCCTGGAGGCCATGGACAAGATCAACCAGGAGAAGGCCAAGGTCATGTACGACTTCCTGGACAGCTCCAAGATGTTCAAGGGCACCGTGGTTCCCGAGGACCGCAGCCTCATGAACATCCCCTTCGTCACCGGCGACAAGGACCTGGACGCCGAAGTGGTGGCCTACACCAAGGCAGCCGGCTTTGAGAACCTGAAGGGCCACAAGTCCGTCGGCGGCCTCCGCGCCTCCGTCTACAATGCCATGCCCAAGGAAGGCGTGGAAGCATTGGTCGAGTGCCTGAAGAAATTCGAGGCAGAGCACAAGTAAAACCAATTGACAATTGACAATGTACAATGGACAATGAAGGTGTCACTTCGTGACGATTTGAATAATGGGTGCATGAGCAGCGCGCCATCAGGCAACCGCAAGGGTCGCCCCTACGAGCATCCTCCGAACGGGCGATTTCAATCGTCCGCGGAGCGGACACCTTCATTGTCAATTGTCAATTGTCCATTGTCCATTCAATTAAAATAAAGGAGAGATTTCCTATGAGAATTCTGGTTACCGACGGCATGGATAAGACCGCCATGGAGGCCCTGCGGGCTGACGGTCATGAGGTCGTGGAGCAGTTTTATGAGCCGGATCAGCTGGGCGCAGCCCTGCGGGAGTTTGATGCCGTGGTCGTCCGCTCCAAGACCAAGGTCCGGGCCAATCACATCGACGAGGCCAAGGGCGGCAAGCTGAAGCTCATCATCCGCGGCGGCGTCGGCGTGGACAACATCGACGTGAAGTACGCCGAGGCAGCCGGCATCACCGTGAAGAACACCCCCAGAGCCTCCTCCGAGTCCGTGGCCGAGCTGGCCATGGCCCATATGTTCTCCTGCGCCCGGTATATCTCCGTGGCCGGTCACTCCATGCGGGAAGACAAGTGGGAGAAGAAGGCCTACGGCAAGGGCATCGAGCTGTCCGGCAAGACCCTGGGCATCATCGGCTTCGGCCGCATCGGCCAGAAGCTGGGCGCCATGGCCAAGGCCATCGGCATGACCGTCATCGCCTTTGATATCTTCCATGTGCCCGGAATCGAGGAGCAGCTGGGTATGCAGTATGTGGAGATGGACGAGCTGTTCGCCCGGGCCGACTTCATCAGCCTCCACACCCCCGCCATCGACGGCAAGCCCCTGATCAACGCCGAGAACATCGCCAAGATGAAGGACGGCGTGGTGTTTATCAACACCTCCCGCGGCAACAACGTGGACGAGGCTGCCCTGCTGGACGCCCTGAATTCCGGCAAGGTCCGCGCCGCCGGTCTGGACGTGTTCGCCGAAGAGCCCGCCAAGAACAAGGCCCTCTACAGCCATCCCAACGTCTCCTGCACCCCCCACATCGGCGCCGCCACCGTGGAGGCCCAGAAGCGCATCGGCATGGAGATCGTGGACATCATCCGGGCGTTCTGAGATTCGACCGTTGCAGACATGCACAAGTTTTGGCCGCTAAAAACATGCTAAAATCACAAATCTAAACTGTTTAATCAAAACATATTGTATTTCCCATTTTTTTGATTTATAGTATAGATACCGGCAGGAGACAGAGCCGCCGCGCGAAAGTAACAGCTCTAAATTTTGAGGAGGTTTACCTGTTATGAATGCTTACATTGCAAGCGTCATTGAAAATGTAAGAAAAAAGCATGCCAATGAGCCCGAGTTCGTCCAGACTGTGGAAGAAGTGCTGACCAGCGTGGAGCCGGTCATCAACGCCCATCCCGAGTATGAGAAAGTGGACCTGCTGAACCGTCTGGTGGAGCCGGAGCGGCAGTTCACCTTCCGCGTGGTCTGGCAGGACGATCAGGGCAACTATCATACCAACACCGGCTACCGGTACCAGTTCAACGGCGCCCTGGGCCCCTACAAGGGCGGCCTGCGGTTCCATCCCTCCGTGTATTCCGGCATCATCAAGTTCCTGGGCTTTGAGCAGATCTTCAAGAACGCTCTGACCGGCCTGCCCATCGGCGGCGGCAAGGGCGGCTCCGACTTCGACCCCAGAGGCAAGTCCGACGCCGAAGTCATGCGCTTCTGCCAGGCCTTCATGACCGCCCTGTACCGCTACATCGGACCGGACATCGACGTGCCCGCCGGTGACATCGGCGTCGGCGGCCGTGAGATCGGCTATCTGTTCGGCCAGTACCGCCGCCTGAAGGGCACCTTCGAGAACGGCGTCCTCACCGGCAAGGGCCAGACCTACGGCGGCTCCCTGGTCCGTCCCGAGGCCACCGGCTACGGCGCGGTGTACTATCTGAACGAAGTGCTCAAGCACGAGAACGACACCATCGAGGGCAAGACCATCGCCATCTCCGGCTTCGGCAACGTGGCATGGGGCATCTGCAAGAAGGCCATGCAGCTGGGCGCCAAGGTCGTGACCCTGTCCGGCCCCGACGGCTACATCTACGATCCCGACGGCGTCGCCACCGAGGAGAAGGTCAACTACCTGCTGACCATGCGCGGCTCCGGTCGTGACAAGGTCCAGGACTATGCCGACAAGTTCGGCGTGGAGTTCCATCCCGGTCAGAAGCCCTGGGGCGTCAAGGCCGACATCATCATGCCCTCCGCCACCCAGAACGACGTCACCATGGAGTGGGCCGAGAAGATCGTGGCCAACGGCATCAAGTATTACATTGAGGTCGCCAACATGCCCACCACCAACGAGGCTCTGTTCTATCTGATGGGTCAGAAGAACATGGTCGTGGCCCCGTCCAAGGCCGTCAACGCCGGCGGCGTGGCCGTCTCCGCCCTGGAGATGAGCCAGAACTCCGAGCGTCTGCACTGGACCGCCGAAGAGGTGGACAACCAGCTGAAGAGCATCATGACCAACATCCACGCCGCCTCCGTGGAGGCCGCCGAGGAATACGGCCTGGGCTACAACCTGGTCGCCGGCGCCAACATCGCAGGCTTCAAGAAGGTCGCCACCGCCATGATGGAGCAGGGCGTGTTCTAAGCCGAAGCATCCAATCCATACAACGCGCCCCGGGCTGTAACCCAGCCCGGGGCTTTGTATATGCTGCCCCTCTCAGGGGGCGCAAGGGTGCGTTCCTTATTCGAGATTCAAATGCCTATTCAGAATATACCGGGTGGGGAAATAGAAGATCACGGTCTGAATCAGGCAGATGGCCAGCAGGACGCCGAAGATCAGCCAGATGACGGCAGTCACGTCCGGGTCCCGGTCCCACCAGACGATACCGCTCTCCATCATCCGGTTCAGGATGGGCGAGAGGGCCAGGCTGGAAACCAGGTTCAGCAGGATGTCGATTCCCACAAAGGCGCCCACGGACGCGGCGGCCCGGTGCTTCTGGGCCAGATGGCCGATGGACATGGAGAGGTAGAGATACTGGACGCTGGGAATCATGGCGGCAATCGCCAGAATAAAGCCCAGGATACAGGCCAAAATCACATCGCCCCGGCCGCTGTATTTCATGAGCCACTGCCAGCCCCAGGCGAGGTTCTTCCACAGCTCCCTGCTTGCTCCCAGAATCAGCACGGCTGCCAGGCAGACCACCACGGACGCGGCGATGAGGATCATGGCCGAGAAGGTCTTGGCCCAGAGAATGGAGTCGGTCCGCACCGGCAGGGTGAAGGTCAGGTAGCCCTCGTCCTTCAGAAGTCCCTGATAGAACCGCTGGATCACAAAGATCAGCGCCACCACGAACACGCCCATGATGGCCACCACAAACAAAAACATGGCGATGCCCGACAGCCACTCCAGGAAGCGGAACGCCGCCGCGTTACCATTGGGCATGTCAAGCATATTAGAGTTGAAGGTCAGCCGGTTGATTCCCGCCAGGACCAACACCGCCAGCCACAGGGGCAGGAACAGCTTCATGGCGGAACGGAGCTCATATTTCATCAGCCTTCCCATGTGTTTTCACCTCCTGTGAAGTCGCCGCCATAGGGTGCGGTGCGGAAAATCTCCCGGAACAGGGCGTCCACGCTCTTGCCCGTGGCCTCCCGCAGATGGTCCACGGCGTCGTGGCAGACGATCTGGCCCTCTTTCAGGAAGACGACCTCGTCCAGGATCTTCTCCACATCGGCGATAAGATGGGTGGAGATGACCACCGTGCCCTGGGGATTGTAGTTGGTCAGAATGGTGCCCAGAATATAGTCCCGGGCCGCCGGGTCCACACCGGCGATGGGTTCGTCCAGGAGATACAGCTGTGCCTGGCGGCTCATGACCACCACCAATTGCAGCTTCTCCTTGGTGCCCTTGGACATGGACTTGATCCGGTCCTTGGCCCGGATGCCCAGGGCCTCGCACATTTTCTCCGCCCGCTGCCGGTCAAAGTCCTTGTAAAAATCCTCGAAATAGTCCAGCAGATCCCCGGCCACCATCCAGTCGGCGAAATACATCCGGTCCGGCAGGTAGCTGATGACGGACTTGGTGTGGACGCCGGGGGCCTCCCCGTCGATGGTCACGCTGCCGCCGGTGGGCTGGAGCAGGCCGCAGAGCAGCTTGATCCAGGTGGTCTTGCCGCTGCCGTTGGGCCCCAGCAGGCCGACGATGCGGCCCCGGCCGATGGTCAGGTTGACGCAGTCCAGGGCCTTTTGGACGCCGAAGCGTTTGCTCAGGTCCGTACACACAATCAGATTGTCTTCCATACACTCACTCCTCTTTCAGAAGCAGAGCCTTGGCCTCTTCCTCGGTATAACCAAGGACCTTCATGCCCTGCAAATATGCCTGGATACGCTCCTTTGCCAGCTGCAGCCGAATGGCGTCCAGCAGCTCCCGGTCCTCCGTGACAAGTCTGCCAGCGGTCCGGTTGCTGGTTGCCAGGCCCTGGTCCTCCAGATAGGCCAAGGCCCGCTGCATGGTGTTGGGGTTGACGCCGGCCTCCGCCGCCAGCTCCCGCACCGGCGGAATGCGGCCGCCCATGGGATAGATCCCCGCAATGATCCGCAGGGTCAGCTGCTCATAGAGCTGTAACCAAATGGGCCGGTCGCCCTCAATGATCCACTCCATAGAACGCTCCTTTCATCTATTGTGTTATTACAATAATACAATAGGACACATTTGTCAAGAGGGAATCAAAAAAAGAATGCACGAGGGTGCGGTGCTATTCATAAGATTTTTCTTCATTTGCGAACCAAATCTCCGCCGTGGTGCCTTTTCCCGGTTCCGAGGTCAGGGTCAGCCTGTGGCCCAGCTTGGTCAGAATCCGATTGCAGAGATACAGGCCGATGCCGGAGGCCTTTTTGTCCTGGCGGCCGTTGTAGCCGGTGAAGCCCTTTTCACAGACCCGGGGCAGGTCCTCCGGCGCGATGCCCATGCCGGTGTCCCGGATATACAGGGCATTCCCTTCCGCATAGATGGTCACGGTCCCCTGGGGCGTGTACTTGACGGCGTTGGACAGCAGCTGCTCCACGGCGAAGCACAGCCATTTCTCGTCGGTGACCACACGGAGCGCAATGGGCCGCAAATCCAGGCGGACCTTGCTGCGGATGAACATGG
>CAMEIU010000131.1 GCA_945918815.1 uncultured Clostridia bacterium | reverse complement strand
GGCTTTGCGCTTATGGCTGCCTGATTTTTTGTGGGGTTGCGGAGCGAAGCCTAATTATCCATATATATAAACCCGATTACCCAGTGAGGGAATTGGTTTGAGCGTATGTCAAGAAAGAAATTGAAGGGATGTCTTATGACATGGCACAAGTTGCAACATTAAAAGACAAAGTTTATCAGAGTGTGATCGACGAGATCTGTAAGGGATACCTGACGCCCGATACGATTTTTACCGAGGGCCAGATGATTGCGCGCTATGGCGTCAGCAAGGCCCCCGTGCGGGAGGCTCTGGTCCAGCTCTGCCATGAGAATGTTTTGAGAAGCATTCCCCGCTGCGGCTATCAGGTGGTGCAGATCAGCGCGAAAAATGTCCATGATCTCATCGAGCTCCGCCTGCTGCTGGAAGTTGGCAGCCTGCCCAAGGTGATGGAGTATATGGACGAGGAGACCCTGCGCCAGTTCCGGGAAATGAACGAAAAGCGGCGGGTCAACGCGGAAAACAGGGACATGTGGACGGCCTGGCGCAACAATGAGGCCTACCACATTCAGCTCAACGCCGTGGCCAGAAACGCCCAGGTGACCCAGGTGCTGAAAAACGCCATGGAAGCCTGTACCCGCGCCTATGCCCAGGGTTACCAGAGCAACCGGCAGCATTCTCTCTCGGGGACCAACCTCCATATGCATGACAAGATTATCGACGCCCTGGAGCGGGGCGACCTGGCCACTGCCGAGGATTGCCTGCGTCAGGACATTGAGGGTATGGAGCGGGATCTTCTGGATCTGTCCTCTTATACCTAGGATTGTATGATCTCAGCGGCGGATTGCGGATTGATTCCACGCATCCAATGCCGCCTATTTTTGTGAGGTTGCTGCTGCTTGTACTGGTATGATTACAGGTAATCTTACAAACTATCGCAGTAAAGAAACAGGAGGAGAAACATGGATATTCGATACAGCGCAAATCCGCAGGATTTCAAGCGCTACACCACGGAGGAACTCCGCAAAGAGTTCCTGATTGAGAATCTGTACCGGAAGGACGAGGTGGTCTCCGTCTACAGCCATGTGGACCGGGTGGTGACCCTGGGCTGCATGCCGGTGGAGGAAGCCGTCAGCCTGGAAAAGGGCATGGACGTGTGGAAGTGCTTCGGCACGTCGTTCTTCCTGCAGCGCAGAGAGCTGGGCATTTTCAACATCGGCGGCCCGGGAAGCCTGGTGGCGGACGGCGTGGAATACAAGATGGCCTACCGTGACTGCATCTATATCGCCATGGGAACCAGGGAGGTCCTGCTCCGCTCCGACGATCCCTCCAATCCCGCCAAGTATTTTATGGTCAGCGCCCCGGCCCATAAGGTCTGCAAGACCACCCATATTCCCGTGGAGAAGGCCGCAAAGCGGCCGGTGGGCAGCAAGGAGACCTGCAATGAGCGGGTGGTGTACCAGTTTATCCACTGCGACAATCTGGAAACCTGCCAGCTGATGATGGGCCTGACGGAGCTGGCGCCCGGCAGCGTCTGGAACACCATGCCCTGCCACACCCACGAGCGGCGCATGGAAGTGTATACGTATTTTGAGCTGGATCCGAACCAGCGGGTGTTCCACATGATGGGGCAGCCCGGCGAGACGAGGCATGTGGTCATGAAGGCCGGGGACGCGGTGATCAGCCCGTCCTGGAGCATCCACTCCGGCTGCGGTACCTCCAACTATACCATGATCTGGGCCATGGCCGGGGAAAACCAGGCTTATGATGATATGGATTCCATTCCCATGGAAAATCTGAAATGAAAAGGAGAAACCTGCAATGAAAGTCATTCTGTTCAACGGAAGTCCGAAGGAAAAGGGCTGCACCTACACGGCGCTCTGCCAAGTGGAAAAGGCCCTGAACGCCGCCGGTGTGGAAACGGAACTGTTCTACATCGGCAAGCAGCCGGTCAAGGGCTGCATCGGCTGCGGCGGCTGCGCCAAGCCCGGCGAGAAGAAGTGCGCCTATGACAACGACGCGGTGTACCGGGCCCTGGAGCTGGCCAAGGAAGCCGACGGCTTTGTGTTTGGATCTCCGGTTCACTATGCCGGCATGTCCGCGGTGATGAAGTCCTTTATGGATCATCTCTTCTATGTGGGCAGCGCCGTCCTGGCTAACAAGCCCGCCGCCGCCCTGGTCAGCTGCCGCAGAGGCGGCGCCACGGCCGCCCTGGAGCAGATGACCCAGTATTTCCAGAACAACAACATGCCCATTGTCACCGCGCAGTATTGGAACATGATTCACGGCAACACCCCGGAAGAGGTGGCCCAGGACGCCGAGGGCCTGCTGACCATGCGGACCATCGGCAACAACCTGGCCTGGCAGATCAAGTGCATCGCCGCCGGACGGGACGCCGGGATCCAGGTGCCCGAGAGAGAACCCCGCCAGCGGACCAACTTCATCCGGTAAGGCCGTCGCCGCCGGGCATCGCATCCCGGCGCAGGGAGAACGAACATGAAACAAGTGCTTCACGATGATTTCCTGCTTACAACCGAGACGGCGAAATAGCTGTACCATACTTACAGCGAACCCATGCCGGTCATCGATTACCACTGTCACATTGATCCCATGGAGATCGCACGGGACCGGCGTTACGACAACATCACCCAGGTCTGGCTGGGCGGCGATCACTACAAGTGGCGTCTGATGCGGGCCAACGGCGTTTCGGAGGAATATGTGACCGGCGGCGCGCCGGACAGAGAGAAGTTCCAGAAATTCGCGGAGGTCATGCACAAGGCCCCCGGCAGTCCCGTGTACCAATGGGTCCATCTGGAGCTGAAAAACTATTTCGGTTATGATAGGGAACTGAACGGGGACACGGCCGGGGAGGTCTGGGAGCTCTGCAATGAGAAGCTGAAAACCCTCCGCGTGCGCGGGATGATCGACCGCTACCGTGTGGAGACCATCATCACGACCGACGACCCGGTGGATTCGCTGGCGGCCCACAGGGAAATTGCGGCGGACCCCACCTGCCGGGTACGCGTGTTGCCCGCATGGCGGCCGGACAAGGCCATGAACCTCCACAAACAGGGCTTCCCGGCGTATGTGGAGAAGCTGTCCCGAGCCTCCGGCGTGGAGATCCGGGATCTGGACTCCCTCTTCCGCGCCCTGCGCCGCCGGATGGATTACTTCGACTTGTGCGGCTGCCGGGTTTCGGATCACGGCCTGGAGCGGACGCCCATTCCCGCTTCCCCGACGGAGGCGGAGAAAATATTCGCCCGGGCCCTGTCCGGCGCCGCCGTCAGCCAGGAGGAGGCGTCCAGGTTCCAGTATGTGACGCTGTGCTTCCTGGCAGGGGAGTACTGCCGCCGGGGATGGGTGATGCAGCTGCACCTGTGCGCCGCCTACGGCATAAACGCCTTCCGGCAGGCGGCTATCGGGCCCGATACGGGCTTCGACGGCATCGGCGCCAGCGTCCATATTCCCCACCTGGCCGCGTTCCTCAATGAGACGGCCGGAGCCGGAAAACTGGGCAAGACCATTCTGTATTCCCTGAATCCCAACGACACGGAGCTGCTGGCCGTTCTGACCGGCGCCTTCCAGGAGGCCGGGTTCGCCGGGAAGCTGCAGCTGGGCGCCGCCTGGTGGTTTAACGATACCGAGTCCGGCATTCGCAAGCAGCTGACCGCCGTGGCCAACAACTCGCTGCTGGGGAACTTTGTGGGCATGCTCACCGATTCCCGCAGCTTCCTGTCCTATGCCCGCCATGAGTATTTTCGCCGGATTCTCTGCGACGTGGTGGGCGGCTGGATGGAGGGCGGCAGGATCGCCGCCGATCTGGAGGCCTGGGGAAACTTGGTGGCGGATGTTTCCTATGGCAACGCAAAACGTTATTTTTTAGAGATCTGATATGATTAATAATCTGATTATGATTGCTTGGGAGGAATAACCATGAATGCAACAAATTTTGACGTGAGCGGAAAAGTGGCCGTGGTAACCGGCGCGGGCGGTATTATCTGCGGCGTGATGGCCCGGGAGATGGCGAAGGCCGGCATGAAGGTTGCGCTGCTGGACCTGTTCCTGGAGGGCGCTCAGAAGATCGCCGGCGAGATCTGCGCCGCGGGCGGCGAAGCCGTTGCGGTCCAGGCCAATGTGCTGGATAAAGAGAGCCTGACCAAGGCCTGCCAAGCCGTGACCGACCGCTTCGGGAAGGTGGACGTGCTGGTCAACGGCGCCGGCGGGAACAAAAAAGAGGCGACCACCAGTGCGGAAATGAGCTTCTTTGATATTCCCATTGACGCCATGAAGTGGGTCTTTGACCTGAACGTCATAGGCGCGGTCATGACCACCCAGGCCTTCGGCATGGAGATTGCCAAGAGCGGCGGCGTCGTCATCAACATTGCCTCCATGGCCACGTATCATCCCCTGACCAACACCATTGCCTACTCCGGCGCCAAGGCGGCGGTGGCCAACTTTACCCAGTGGATGGCGGTGCACTTCAATCAGAATTACAGCAAGAATATCCGGGTGAACGCCATTGCCCCGGGCTTCCTGCTGACGAACCAGAACCGGTTCCTGATGCAGAAGGAGGACGGCTCGCCCACGGAGCGGGGAGAGCGGGTGCTGGCCAAGACTCCCATGGGCCGTTACGGCGAGCCCGAAGAGATGGCCGGTCCCGTGCTGTGGCTGTGCTCTGACGCGGCGTCCTTCGTCAATGGCGCCATCATCCCCATCGACGGCGGCTTCTCCGCCTACTGGGGCGTGTAAAAAATCCGCGCGGAAGCAAAAAGAAAAGAGGATGCATCATGCAGTACCATCATCTGGATTATGAAGCGCTGAAAAACTTTTGCATTGCGGTGTTCCAGGGCTACGGCTTCCGGGAGGAAGAGAGCCGGAAGATCACGGACGTCCTGCTGGACGCGGACCTGTCCGGCATCGAGTCCCACGGCATTCAGCGGCTGATCCGCTATCACCATGAGATCACCGGCGGCCTGGTCAAGCCGGCAGCAAAGCCGGAGACCGTCAAGGAGACGCCCATCTCCGCCGTGATCGAGGGCAATGACGCCATGGGCCAGCTCCTGGGCGTACAGGCCATGGAGACGGCCATTCAGAAGGCCAAAACCTGCGGCTTCGGCATGGTCACCGTGAGAAATTCCAACCACTATGGAATCGCCGGTTACTATGCGAAAATGGCGGCGAATCAGGGTCCCATCGGCATGTCCATGACCAACTCCGAGGCGATCATGGTGCCCACCTTCGGCCGTCAGGCCATGATCGGCACCAACCCCATTGCCTTCGCCATGCCTGCCAAGCCCACGAATTTTGTGTTTGACGCGGCCACCACGGTGGTTCCCAGAGGCAAGCTGGAGGTCTATGTCAAGCGCGGCAATCCGCTGCCCATGGGATGGGCCCTGGATGAGACGGGCCATGACAGCAACGAACCGGACCGGATTCTGAAAAACATCATCAACAAGACCGGCGGCGGCATCCTGCCCCTGGGCGGTTCCGGCGAGACCACCTCCGGCTATAAGGGCTACGGCTTTGGCATGCTCTGTGAAATCGCCACGGCCATCCTCTCCGGTGGCACCACCTCCAACTATATCTATAAAACCCCCGGCCGCTCCAACATTGCCCAGTGCTTTATCGCCCTGGACTACGGCATCTTCGGCGACAAGGCCGCCATGGAGGACCACCTGTCCAAGTTCATCCAGGAGATCCGGGATTCCGCCAAGGCGGAGGGCTGCGACCGGATCTATATCCACGGTGAAAAGGAAGCGGAGTCCCGCCAGCGGGTGCTGCACGAGGGCGTGAGCCTCAATGAAAAAACCTATGCCGAGCTGCAGATGATCGGGGAATACACCGGCGCCAGCCAGTATTTGCCCGCCTATCTGGACGCCTGACGCCCGGGCGGCAAAAGGAGAAACCATATGGATTATGCAAAAGAATCCCTTCGCCTCCACGGGGAGTGGAAGGGCAAAATCG
>CAMEIU010000130.1 GCA_945918815.1 uncultured Clostridia bacterium | reverse complement strand
GACTATCTGGGCATTCCCGCCGTCATGACCGCCGACGGCCCTGCCGGTCTTCGTGTCCCGGCGGACCGGGGCGTCAACACCACAGCCTGGCCCGTGGCGACCCTATTGGCCTGCACCTGGGACCCGGAGCTGGTGTATCAGGTGGGCGAAGCGGCGGCCAAGGAGGTCCGGGAGAACAACATCGGCATGTGGCTGGCCCCCGCCATCAACATCCACCGGAGCCCCCTCTGCGGCCGGAACTTTGAGTATTACGCTGAGGATCCACTGCTCACGGGCAAGCTGGCGGCGGCCATGGTCCGGGGCATTCAGTCTCAGCATGTCTCCGCCTGCGTCAAGCATTTCTGCTGCAACAACAAGGAGACCAACCGCTTTGCCAGCGATTCCCGCGTCTCCGAGCGGGCTCTGCGGGAAATCTATCTGAAAGCCTTCCAGATCGTCGTGACGGAGGGCAAGGTCTGGGCGGTCATGACCTCCTATAATAAGATGAACGGCTGCTACGCCTCCGAAAACCGGGAGCTGCTGACCGGAATCCTGCGGGAGGAATGGGGCTTCGACGGCCTGGTGGTGACCGATTGGGCCAACTGGGCCGAGCACTACCGGGAGGTTCTGGCGGGCAACAATGTCCGTATGCCCCACGGCAGCGCCAAGCGGCTGCAAAAGGCTCTGGAGCTGGGCCGGATCACACGGGCAGACCTGCTGGTAAACGCCCGCCGGGTCCTGGAATTCCTGCTGAAACTAGATTGAGAAAAAGGAGAAAATAACCATGCCGGTCATCGATTTCAGCGTAGAAGAACTGCTTCAATATCAAGGCTCCACACCCTGCCCGGAGGATTTCGACGCATACTGGGCCAGAGCCCTGCAGGAGATGCGGGACACCGACCCGCAGGTGGAGCTGGTTCCGGCTCCCTTCCATACGGAAAGCGCGGATTGCTTCGACCTGTTTTTCACTGGCGTCAAGGGCGCCAGAATTCACGCCAAGCTGCTGATTCCAAAGGGCTGTGTCAAGCCTTGCCCGGCGGTGCTGCAATTCCACGGATATAGCGGATATGCCGGAAACTGGAATGACAAGCTGAATTTTGTTGCGGAAGGCTTCGTGGTGGCGGCGCTGGACTGCCGCGGCCAGGGCGGCCTTTCGGAGGACGTGGGCGGCGTCCGGGGCAACACACTCCATGGACAGTTTATCCGCGGTCTGGAGGACCCGGACGGGGAAAATCTGCTCATGCGCAACATCATGCTGGACACGGCGGAGCTGGCGAGAATCGTCATGGCGCTGCCGCAGGTGGATGAAACCCGCGTCGGCGCCATGGGCGCGTCCCAGGGCGGCGGTCTGACCCTGGCCTGCGCGTCCTTGGTGCCGGAAATCCGGCGCGTCGCGCCCCAGTATCCCTTCCTGTCCGACTACCGGCGTGTTTGGGAAATGGACCTGGATGTGGACGCCTATCAGGAGCTGCGGGAGTATTTCCGTATGTACGATCCGCGCCACGAACGAGAGCGGGAGATTTTTGAAAAGCTGGGTTATATCGACATTCAGAATATGACCAAGTGGATTCGGGGAACGGTCCTGATGGCCACCGGGCTGCAGGACACCATCTGCCCGCCGTCCACACAGTTTGCGGCCTACAATCGGATCACCGCCCCCAAGTCTGTCCTGTTCTACCCGGATTATGGACATGAGTGGCTGCGGGACCATGACGATATCGTGTTCCAATTTATGTTGGAGCTCAAGCAATAAATTGCACAGGAGGCTTCTATGGCAATTCGTATATGGGAAGAGGGGCCCATCTTTCAAATTCAGACGGCCCATACCACCTACCTTATGGGCGTGGTCATGGGCCGCTATCTGGGGCACCTGTATTATGGAGCCCGCATGGAGGACCACCGCGCTCTGTACCTGGCCCGGTCCGGCGCGGAAGCGGATGAAGCGTTTCTCAAGGATAAGCTCCATTTCCTGGACCGCTTCTATTTTGAGTATCCGGTCTCCGGCGGCGGAGACTTCCGGGACGCCTGCCTGCGGGTCCGGGATTCCCAGGGCCGCAGCCGGGTGGAGCTTTGCTATGAAGGCTACCGGCTTCTCTCCGGCAAACCGGCTCTGGAGGGCCTGCCCGCCGCCTTCGCGGGAAAATCCGAGGCCGAGACCCTGCCCACCCGGACTGGGCCATCCAGGTCCCGGAGCGGGAGAACACCATGCAGCGCAACCAGTTCGTCCTGGACCTGTCGAGGCAGGACGTGGCGGACCATGTTTATGAAAGCGTGGCCTCCGTCCTGCGGGAGGCGGAAATCGACTATGTCAAGTGGGACATGAACCGCTATCTGACAGATCTGGGCAGCTTCGCTTTGGACGCCGCCCACATGGGCGAGCTGTCTCACCGGTATGTGCTGGCGGTCTACGCCCTCCAGGAGCGTCTGATCCGGGAATTCCCCGATCTCCTTCTGGAAAACTGCTCGGGAGGTGGCGGCCGGTTCGACCCGGGTATGCTCTACTACAGCCCCCATATCTGGACCTCTGACAACCAGGACCCGGTGGAGCGGCTTCTGATACAGGAGGGCACGGCCCTTTTGTATCCGCTCAGCACCATGGGCGCCCATGTCTGTGCCAGCCCCAATCACACCGTGGGCCGTGCGACGCCCCTGGAGACCAGAGCCGCCGTGGCCATGGCCGGAGCCTTCGGCTATGAGCTGGATATCACAAAGCTGCCGGAGGAAGAGAAGCGTCAGATCGCCGCGTGGAACAAGACCTATCACCAATATGAGACCCTGATCCGGGAGGGCGATTATTTCCGCCTGGCCTCCTACCGGGAAAATGGCCGGTACGACTGCTGGCAGGTGGCGGACCGGGACCGGAACGAGTGCCTGGTCACCTATGTGCAGGTGCGCTGCGAGAGCATGCGGAAATCCACCTGCCTGCGGCTCCGGGGCCTGGACCCCAAGAAGCGGTATTGCCTGGCGGAAACCGGTGAGGTCTATTCCGGCGAGCTGCTGATGCAGGCGGGCTACTTGCAGAAGCAGCTGTTCGGCGACTATCAGAGCTGCCTGCTCCATTGGACGGCGGTGTGAGGTTTAAACAGAATTCAAATGGATTTAACCCGTTTGCGGTGGCAGAGATTTTTACAGGATCCTATACTGCAAGGGATAAAAAAGTGCGAGGATGAAACCATGGATTATCAGAATATCATCAATTTTCGTGAAAAAACAGGCTTTATCTGCGACATGGACGGCGTCATCTATCACGGCAACCATGTCCTGCCCGGCGTAGCGGAATTCATCCAGTGGCTCCAGGATGAAAAGAAGGAATACCTGTTTCTGACCAACAACAGCGGCTACACGCCCAAGGAGCTGAACCAGAAGCTGGCCCGCCTGGGCCTGGACGTCCCGGAGGAACATTTTTACACCAGCGCGTTGGCGACGGCTGCGTTCCTGAAGGAGCAGGCCCCCGGCTGCTCGGCCTTTGTCATCGGCGAGGCGGGACTTCTGAACGCCCTCTATGACGCGGGCATCACCATGAACGACGTGAACCCGGACTATGTGGTGGTAGGGGAGGGCCGCTCCTACTCCCTGGATACCCTGACCAAGGCCACCAACCTGGTCATGGGCGGCGCAAAGCTCATCGGCGCCAATTCCGACGTGTCCGGCCCCATTGAAAACGGAATCGCCCCGGCCTGCCGGGCGTTGGTCGCGCCAATTGAGATGGCCACCGGCACCCAGGCCTATTTCTGCGGGAAGCCAAACCCCCTGATGATGCGCACCGGCCTGCGGCTTTTGAACTGCCACTCCGGTGACGCCGTCATGGTAGGCGACCGGATGGACACCGACGTGATCTCCGGCATGGAGAGCGGTATGTCCACGGTCCTGGTCCTCTCCGGCGTCTCCACCATGGAGACCCTGAAGACCTATGCCTACCGGCCCAGCATGGTCCTGAACGGCGTCGGCGACATCGTCACCCT
The DNA here is from genome assembly GCA_945918815.1 of uncultured Clostridia bacterium. Lineage (GTDB taxonomy): Bacteria > Bacillota > Clostridia > Oscillospirales > Oscillospiraceae > Avoscillospira. Next base: position 2,010 of record CAMEIU010000130.1, on the reverse strand, counting down.
GGCCCGTTCCGCAGAGTAACCGGCTTCTGATCGATAGAGGAATGATAAAAAAGCGGCGGCCCGGCTTTTTGCACCGGGCCGCCGCTTTTGCCGTACTGCCCTGGCAGGACCTGAAGCAAATCGGGTTCGGGCAGTGAATTCGGAAATTGGACAAATTGGCCGGACATAGAGTGATACCATGGAGGTGAAACCCATGTTATCTGCCACAGTTTGGCTGATGCTCAGCAGTATGCTCTATACCCTGCGCCTGGGCTCCGGCGGCTCCTTTCCCAAACCCCTGACCGCCGCGGAGGAACAGCGCTACCTGGAACTTGCCGCCCAGGGCGACCTGGAAGCCCGCAACATCCTCATCGAACGCAACCTGCGCCTGGTGGCCCACATTATGAAGAAGTACTACGCCCAAACCGCCGACCAGGAGGACCTGATCTCCATCGGCACCATCGGCCTCATCAAAGGCATCTCCACCTTCGACTCCTCCAAGGGCACCCGCCTGGCGACCTATGCGGCCAGATGTGTGGAAAATGAGATTCTCATGCACTTTCGGAGCCAGCGGAAGATGGCGGGGGATGTGTCGCTGTCGGAGTATATTGAAACCGGAAAAGACGGCAACGCCCTGTCCCTGATGGAGGTGGTCTGCTCCGACGAGGACCTGTTCGACGATCTCAGCGCCAAGGAGATGTACGAAAAGCTCTACGCCGCCATGGACCAACACCTGACGCCCAGGGAACGGACCATCCTGACCCTCCGCTACGGCCTCGGCGGCCGCCCGCCCCTGACCCAGCGGGAAATCGCCGCCCAATGCAGCATCAGCCGGAGCTATGTATCGCGCATTGAGAAAAAAGCGCTGCAAAAGCTGGAGGAGGCGCTGGGGGAGTATCAGGTCTAGCCGTCCAACGGTCCCCTTGACAAGAACCCGCCTTTTTCCGTATACTATATACGGAAGGGAAGGATCGAAGCTATGTCGTATCTGGTCAGCGCCTGGAAACATTTCTGCACCATTACAAAACACCGTCATCTGGTCATGAAGCACTGCTTCCAGGTGGGCCTCTACTGGCGCGGCCTGTGTCACGACCTGTCCAAGTACAGCTGGACCGAATTCCGTTCCGGCATCCTCTACTACCAGGGCACCCGCAGCCCCAACGCGGCGGAGCGGGAGGACCGGGGCTATTCCCTGGCCTGGATGCACCACAAGGGCCGCAACAAGCACCATTTTGAATATTGGACCGATCTGCTGCCCGGCACCCGGGTCTACAGCCCGGTTCCTATGCCCACAAAATTTCTGGTGGAGATGGTCATGGACCGGATCGCCGCCTGTAAGGTCTACAAGGGAAAGCAATATTCCGACGCCTCTGCCCTGGAGTATTTTGAGCGGGGCATGGACGCCTCCCTGATGCACCCGGAAACCAAGGAGAAGCTCCGCTTCCTCCTGACCATGCTCAAGGACCGGGGAGAAAAAGAGACCTTCCGGTATATTCGCCAGGTAGTGTTGAAAGGCCTGCGCTTTGGCGACGGAACGGTCCGCACCTGAAGCATACAAAGACTGCCTGCCGAATAAGCATGCAGTCTTTGAATCTCTTTTCCCAAAGCCCGGAAAATTGGGATTTGTCTGGCTAATTGACAATAGACAATTGAAAATTATGGTGTCCCTTCGGGACGGTTTAAAAATTAAATAAATGCTTATCGACTTAACGCAGCACACCACAAGATGTAGCGACGGCTCTGGTTAAGCGCAAGAAAATCTGATGTAAACGCTAATATAAAAGTGAGCCACTTAGTCGAGAAACGCTCATGAATAATTGAGCCACCGGAAAGAGTCCTCTATAATAGTCTCAGGCTATATAGAAGGGGCGAACAAAGGTGGTTATTACAGTGGAAATTTACAAACAGATTCGCAAGATGCGGCTGGATGGCATGAGTCAGCGGCAGATAGCCGCAACGCTCCACATCTCCCGCAACACCGTCAAGAAATACTGGGATGGCGACAGCGTCCCCTGGGAGCGGAAGGACTAC
>CAMEIU010000129.1 GCA_945918815.1 uncultured Clostridia bacterium | reverse complement strand
TTTGCGGAACTGGCGGTGAAATCATGGCGGAACAAGGGCTTTTGATCCCGGAGCAGGACTGGCGGAAGCTGCTGGCGGCGGGCTCCGGGGACGGGGCGCTGCTGTATCTCTATTTACGGGCCGGCGGCAGGCCGGAGCAGGCGGAGAGCGCCCTCAGGATGAGCCAGGCCAGAATGGAGTGCGCCGCCGCCTCCCTCAAGCAGCTGGGCCTGTGGCCGGAGGCTCCCAAGATCCTGCGGCCCGCCGCGCCGCCGTCCTATACGGAGCAGGACCTGATCCGGGAGATGCGCCGGGAGAGCGGCTTCCCCCAATTGGTGGGCGAGGCCCAGCGGCGGCTGGGACGGGTGCTGAGCAACGAGGAATTGAAGGTGCTTCTGTCCCTCTACGACTATCTGGGCCTGTCGCCGGACGTGATCAGCATTCTGATCTCCTACTGCATCCAGCGGGCCCGGACCCGGGGCAACCTGCGGATGCCCTCCATGCACGCCATTGAGAAGGAGGCCTACCACTGGGCCGATCTCGGCATCGACACCATGGAGGAGGCCGCGGCCTACATGCAGTTACAGCTGGAGCGGCAGACCAAGGCCGGACGCATCCGGCAGATTTTGCAGCTGGGCGACCGGAAGCTGACCCCCGGAGAGGAAAAGCTGGTGCTCCAGTGGATGGACTGGGGCTTCGGGGAGGCGGAGATCGCCAAGGCCTATGAGAAGACCTGTATGAACACCGGCGGCCTCAAATGGCCCTATCTCAACTCCATTTTAAAGAGCTGGCACGAGCAGGGGCTCCACACGGTCCAGGCCATTGAGGCCGGGGACAAGGTCCCAGGCAAGCCCGGCGCGGTCCAGCAGGACCAGGGTCCCAGCCAGTGGGCCAGGGACGCCGTGGCCAGGATGATGCAGAACCAGGAGGAATGACCCATGGCCTACAGTGAACAGGTGCTGCGCCGGGCCAAGGCCAGGCTGGCCCAGGCCAAGGAGGAATGCGAGGCGGAATCCGCCGCCCGCACCGAGGAAATCTATACCCAGTACCCGCGCCTCCGGGAGATCGACCGGGCCATGCGCCAGTCGGTGGCTAAGGCCGTGGCCGCGGCTTTCCGAAAAGGCGAAGACCCGACGGCGGCCATCGAAGCCATCAAGCAGGAGAATCTGGCCCTCCAGCAGGAGCGGGAGTGGATTCTGGAGGCCGCCGATCTGGACGAGACGGCCCTGGAGCCCACGGTGGTCTGCCCCCGCTGCGGCGGCAGCGGCTATGTGGGCGCGTCCATGTGCGAGTGCCTGCGGGAGCTGTGCCGCCAGGAGCAGAAGAAGGAACTGTCCAGCCTTTTGAGCGGAAACGAACACTTCGGCCAGTTCCGCCTGGACTACTATCCCACGGAGCCGGACCCGGTTCTGGGCGTCAGCCCCAGGCAGCTCATGCAGAACACCTACACCCGCTGCCGCCAGTATGCCCGGGAGTTCAGCCTCAAGTCCCCTTCCCTGCTGTTCTCCGGCGGTCCCGGCTTGGGCAAGACCTTCCTCTCCGCCTGCATCGCCAGGACCGTGGCGGACAACGGCTTCTCCGTGGTCTACGACACGGCGGGCAAGCTGTTCTCCGACTTTGAAGCGGTGAAATTCGGCAGCGGAACCGGGGACCTGACGAAAAAATATCTGTCCTGCGATCTCTTGATCATCGACGATCTGGGCACGGAGATGACCACCCAGTTCACCCAGTCGGTCCTGTATCAGGTGGTCAACACCCGGCTCATGGACGGCAAGCCCGTGATCATCTCCACCAATCTGGACGACAAGGGCCTCCGGCAGCGGTACGCCGCCCCCATCGCTTCCCGGCTTCTGGGCGCCTATGAGACCTGCATGTTCTTAGGCCGCGACATCCGGCAGATACGAAGATAAATGGGACAGGAATGCGCATCCTATATATGCACCGCGGTGAACGAAAACTGGCCGTAGGGGCGGCTATTAGCCGCCCGCGATCCGAAGCCAGGCGCCGGCGGGCGGCTGATAGCCGCCCCTACGCTCTCTTTTTTCACAGCAATGACACGGAAGATGTTCATCCGTGTACGCAAGGAGAAGCTTTAAACGCTTCCGCGCCAGTACGATCCAAATGGAGGCGTTTTTATGCTTTCACAAACCATCGATCAAATCATGCCGCTGCTGCTTTCCTTGCAGCAGCCGGCCTTCTGTATCCGGCAGGACGGCGGGGTCGCATGCAACGGTGCGGCGCGCCATCTGGCCCCGGAAAACCGGGACGGGCTGACCACCTGGCTGGACGCGGCGGCCTCGCTCTATGAGGGCTGGAACCGGAAGGACGGCCTGGAGCTGCCTGTGAAGCGGGCGGGCCGGTCCTACAGCGTCACCATCCAGGCCCTCCTGGACGGGGAGCTATTTTTGCTGTCGGAATCCGGCGGGTCTTCCGCGGGCGCCTCTTTGGCCGTGGCGGCCCAGGTGCTGCGGCAGCCCTTGACGGAGCTGTTCAGCCTGTCCCAGCAGCTTTTCGGCGACCTGGAGGAAGCGGAGGACCCGGCTCTGCAAAGCCAGACCGCCGCCATGAGCCGGCACCTGTACCGGCTGGTCCGAATCACCGGCAACCTGGCGGACCTAGAGCAGCTGCGCAGCGGCCAGTACCGCCTGCGCTGGAGCCGCCTGGAGCTGGGCAGCTATCTGGCCCCCATGGCCGAGGCCTTGACCGCCGTCTGCGCCGACGCGGGGCGGACCCTGGAATGCAAAACGCCCCGGGAACAGGTGCAGTTCTTCGCGGACCAGGACCTGCTGGAGCGGGCCATTCTCAATCTGCTCTCCAACGCCATCAAATACGGCACGGCGGCGCAGCCCATCCGGCTCTGGGCAGAGGTCCGGCCCACGGCCATTCTGTTCCGGGTGCGGAACCACTGTGCGGGTGCGGACGGCGACCTGCTCAGCGCGGCGTTCCAGCGCATGGAGCAGCGGGGCGTTCTGCCGGACCCCAGGTGGGGCGTGGGACTGGGCCTGCCCTTGGCCCGGCACATCGCCCAGCTCCACGGCGGCGCGGTGGCATTGGAGGCGGCGGCGGACGGAACCGTCACGGTCACCATATCCATCAGCCGGAAGCGGCCCTCCCAGGAGGCCCTGCTGAAAAGCCCGCCGCCGCAGGACTATGCCGGCGGCATGCAGCGCAGCCTGGTGGAGCTGTCCGACGTGCTGCCGGACCGCTGCTATGACAGCACCATGATCTAGGAGGAAGCCATATGACACTGTTTTTGACCAGCAAAACCGGCCCGAGCTATTTTAACGGAGAACGCTGGACCGTCGCGCCCTTTTATGAGGAAAACGGCTTCCGGGCGGCGGTGCAGGCCCGCTGGCCGGAGGAGGCCCGGGTGCTGCTCATCGCCTCGGATCCCGACGGCACAGAGATCAACGACGAGATGCTGGCGTCCACGGTGCAGGCCATGGAGGAAAGCGGCCTTCCCGTGGCGGAGGCCGCCATGCTGGACCGGAGAAATCAGGACGAGGCGGCAGCGTTCATCCGGGAGAGCGGCGTGATCCAGCTCTGCGGCGGCCATGTGCCGACCCAGAACGAATTCTTCCGGGAGATCGGCCTGGCGGACCTGCTGCGGGATTTTGACGGCATCGTCATCGGCATCAGCGCCGGCAGCATGAACAGCGGCAAGCTGGTCTACGCCCAGCCGGAGGAGGAAGGCGAGGCCCTGGACCCGGACTATCCCCGGTACATGGAGGGCCTGGGCCTGGCGGACATCACATTGCTGCCCCACTTCCAGGAGCTGCCCGGCACGGTGCTGGACGGCCTGGACGTGATCACAGAGATCTCCCTGCCCGACAGCTTTCTCCATCCCTTCTTCGCCATCCCCGACGGCAGCTACTTCCTGGTGGAAGACGGCCGCGCCATGCTCTTCGGAGAGGGCTACTGGTTTGAGAACGGAGAAATCGAACGAATCTGCGAGGACGGAGAGACGATTGAAATCTAAGGCATACATAAAAAATAACCCGGTACGGCTTGTTCCGTACCGGGCCTTTTCATGGGCCTTAGCCCATTTTCTTCTTGATGTCGCTGAGGCGGTTCAATGCTTCGTACAGGGTCTCGTCCTTCTTGGCGAAGTGGACGCGGACGATGTCGTTGACGTTCTCCTTGAAGAAGGAGCTGCCGGGGACGCAGGCCACGCCGACCTTCTGGGTCATCTCCACGCAGAAGTCCACGTCGCTCTGGCCGGGCTTCAGATACTGGCCGATGTTGGCCAGGACGAAGTACGCGCCCTGGGGATCGGTGTACTCCATGCCCATGGAGGTCAGGCCGTCGGTGAACAGCTTCTTCATGTGGGCGTAGTGGGCGCCGAATTCCTCATAGTAGCTGTCGGGCATGTCCAGACCGACGATGGCGGCCTCCATCAGAGGAGACGGGGCGCCGACGGCGTTGAAGTCGTGGAACTGCTTGATGCGGTCCATGATGGGCTGGGGTGCGATGGCGTAGCCCAGACGCCAGCCGGTGACGGAATAGGTCTTGGACAGGGAGCTGCAGGACACGGTCCGCTCCCACATGCCGGGCAGGCTGTTCATGTAGGTGTGCTTGTGGCCTTCATAGACGATATGTTCATAGACCTCGTCCATGATGGCGTAGACGTCATACTTGATGCACAGATCGGCGATGGTTTTCAGTTCGTCATAGGTGAAGACCTTGCCGCTGGGATTGGACGGGTTGCAGATCAGGATGGCCTTGACGCCGGTCTTGAAGGCGTCCTCAATGACGTTGGGATCAAAGTCAAAGGTGGGCGGCACCAGGGGAATAAACACCGGCTCGCAGTCGGCGAAAATGGCCTGGGCGCGGTAGTTCTCAAAATAGGGAGAGAACATGGCGATCTTGTCGCCGGGGTTGGTCAGGGCGAAAATCGTATCCACCATGGCCTCGGTGGAGCCGATGGTGACCACCATCTCGGTCTCGGGGTTCAGGGTCCGGCCCATGAACCGGCCGCACTTCCGGGCCAAAGCCTGCCGGAAATTGGGCGCGCCCATGGTGATGGGATACTGATGGGGTCCCTCCGCGCTGACCTCTGCCAAGCGGTCCGTCATGGCCTTGGGGGGATCAAAGTCCGGGAATCCCTGAGCCAAGTTGATGGCGTTATATTGAAGGGAGATTCTGGTCATCCGGCGAATGACGGAATCGGTAAAATGTTCACTTTTTCTGCTCAATGGCTGCATATGCCATCCTCCTCACAAAACGGGCTTCTATTACTTTAACGCACAAAATAGCAAAAGTCAACAGGTATTTCAATCGGCAGCACAGCAAATTGGGATTATGGCTATCGGGATAAATAAGCAAGGGCAAATATCTTGCAAGGGATCCAAAGACGCTGTCATGGTTGCGAAAAAGCTTATGTAGGGCACGGCCACTGGACGTGCCGCCTGTAGGCACTGCGTCATGGAACCGGCTGCCAAACGGCGCGTCGAGTCGCCGCGCCCTACAGTGGGCATTGTGCGATTTCACAGAAATGACAGTGTGAGACAGAACCCTGTCATAAAAATTCGTGTGCTTATTCAAACCGATCATCATAATCCCAATTTATGGACCCGGCGAAATAATTTGGTCCAGGGACACGATTCCCGCGTCCACCAATTTTTGCAGGGACTGCAAAATTCCCAGCTTCGCGTGGTACCAGGTCAGGCCGCCCTGGAAGTAGACGGCGTAGGGCGGGCGGATGGGGCCGTCGGCGGAGAGCTCGATGGACGAGCCCTGGACGAACGCACCTGCGGCCATGACCACCTCGGCGTCGTAGCCGGGCATGGCCCAGGGCACCGGGGTCACATAGCTGTCCACGGGGGCCGCCGCCTGGATGCCGCGGCAGAAGGCCAGCATGGCCTCGGGGCTGCCCAGCTCCACGGCCTGGATGATGTCGTGGCGGGATTCCGTACTGTCGGGAATGACCCGGAAGCCCAGCCGCTCATAGATATTGGCGGCAAAGATGGCCCCCTTCAAAGCCCCGGCCACCACCGTGGGGGCCAGGAAGAAGCCCTGGTACAACTGGGGCAGCAGG
>CAMEIU010000128.1 GCA_945918815.1 uncultured Clostridia bacterium | reverse complement strand
CGTTTCTGGTAAGGTCCTGCGGTGTTTGGTTGGGGATGTTACTTAACAGCCCCTTCCTATTCAATACAGTGAAATTTCGGCCGCTCTTAAAAGCGGCTTGTTCTAAGCTTCATAGATCTGCTGGTCGCCTCTGATGGCCTTTTCCAGGTAGGCGTCGATCCAGGCGGCGGCCGCGGCCTTGTCCCGGCGGAGCAGAAGGCGGTAGAGGGTGGCCATGTTGCTGTGCAGAGCGTTCACGCCGTACTTCCGACAGAAGCGGATCCACAGGGAGATGCACGGGACCTTGAAAGAGGTGTAGATCAGAGGCAGAATCTGGTTGCCGCCCAGCACCGTCATCTCATGCTGGAAGGAGAAGGCGATTTCCGCCGCCTGGGCCGGAGTGGGAGGCGGATCGGCAACCAGGGCGTCCACATACCGGCCCAATTGCAGCAGCCCTTCGTCGCTGGCAAAGTCGATGGCCCGGTTGACGGTCATGTGCTCCAATCCCTGCCGGACCTCCAGAATGGAGCGGATTTCCTCTTTGCCCAGGACGCCGCCGTTGTATTGCAGCAGGGCGATCAGCGTGTCCATGTTGCCGTTGCGCCGGTAGTCGGCCACATAGGTCCCCTGCCTTGGCCGCACCTCCAGAAAGCCCTGCCTCGCCAGCTCTGCGATGCCGCCGTTGACCACCGCCCGGCTGACCCGCATCTGCTCGCAGAGCTCCCGTTCCGAGGGGAGCTTCGCCCCCATGGCCAGCTCGCCGGAGAGAATCATGCCCTGAAGCTGCTTCACAAACAGCTCCTTCAAGCTGGGGGCGTAGAGACGTTCAAATTCCATGGATTCCGTCCTCCCTTGTTGTGGTCATACCAGATACCACAATCGATATTTTACTATGGATTCCTACAAAAATCAAGTAAATAATTGGGGTATAATGGAGAATTCACCTGACTTTGTTGACTTCTGTTGGAATTATGATTAAACTGAAATCATAGAAATTCAGGATTTTCTGGTATGACCAGGAGAAGGAGGGCGCTGCCTATGGAGGAAGTGCGGATTTTGGAGATCAAGCAGAGCATCTTTGCCAACAACGACGCCCAGGCGGAGCGGCTGCGGCGGGAGCTGAAGGAGAAGGGGATTTATCTGTTAAACCTCATGTCCTCTCCCGGCTCCGGCAAGACCACCACCCTGACCCGGGTGGCGGAGCGGCTGCGGGGCGTCCTGCGGATGGGCGTCATGGAGGCGGATATCGACTCCGATGTGGACGCCAGGACCATGGCTGCCGCCGGGGTCAAGACCATCCAGCTCCACACCGGCGGCATGTGCCACCTGGACGCCGCCATGACCCGCCAGGGCCTGGAGGGCCTGGAGCCGGCTTCTCTGGATCTGGTGGTCCTGGAGAACGTGGGCAACCTGGTGTGTCCGGCGGAGTTCGACACCGGCGCGGTGAAGAACGTCATGATCCTCTCGGTGCCCGAGGGCCACGACAAGCCCCTCAAATATCCCCTGATGTTCCAGGTCTGCGACGTGGTGCTGATCAACAAGATCGACGTGCTGCCCTACTTCGATTTTGACCTGCAGGCCTGCACGGAATACGTCCATAGGCGCAATCCCAACGCCAGGATTTTCCCCGTCTGCGCCAAGACCGGCCAGGGAATCGAAGCGTTTACGGATTGGCTGCAAACAGAGGTCCGAATGTGGAAAGGAGAGAGCGTATGAGCGAAACAAAATTCCCCCTGGACGAGGAAAAACTGAGCTTTGAGATTCCGAAAACCGATGCGCCCCGGGAGAAGATTCTGGCCCTGGGCAAAAAAATCACCGACCGGGTTCCGGCCAAGCTCCACGGCGTCACCGGCGAGGACCCGGAATACTGGGGTCTGGCGGGCCTGGTCACCGACGAGATGGCCGACGTGGCATTGAAAATGGGCGTCCGCAAGCCCAAAACCCTGCGGCAGATGGTCAAGCTCACCGGCATGGAGGAGGAAAAGCTGGAAAAGCTTCTGGAGGAAATGGCCTACATCGGTCTGGTGGAGTACCACTGGGAGAACCTGGACGGGAAGAATCCCAACCATGAGAAGCGGTACGTCCTCTGCCGTTTTGTGCCCGGCAGCGCGGAGTTCTTCAACATGCGGCCCTCCCAGATCGAGGAACACCCGGAGGTGACGGCCTTCTTTGAGCGCATGACCTTCCTGCCCCTGGAGAAGATCACCCCCATGGTGCCCCCCGGCGGCGCGGGCATCGGCATGCATGTCATTCCCGTGGAGAAGGCCATCGAGACGGAGAACACCTCCATCGACCTGGAGCATATCTCCTACTGGCTGAAAAAGTACAATAAATTTGCCGCCTCGCCCTGCTCCTGCCGCCTGTCCCGGGCGAAGATGGGGGAGGGCTGCGGCGACTGCTATGAGGACTGGTGCATCGCCGTGGGCGACATGGCGGACTACATCGTGGAGACGGACCGGGGCCGCTACATCAGCTACGAGGAAGCCCTGGAGATCTTCCGGAAGGCCGAGGACAACGGCTACGTCCACCAGATCACCAACATCGACGGCCGGGAGAAGATCTTCGCCATCTGCAACTGCAACGTCAACGTCTGCAACGCCCTGCGGACCTCCCAGCTGTTCAACACCCCCAACATGAGCCGCAGCGCCTATGTGGCCAGGGTGGAGCCGGAAAACTGCGTGGCCTGCGGCCGCTGCGTGGAGTACTGTCCCGCCGGCGCCGTGAAGCTGGGCCAGAAGCTCTGCACCAAGGACGGTCCCGTGGTCTATCCGAAGCACGAGCTGCCCGACGATACCAGATGGGGCCCGGAGAAGTGGGACATCGACTACCGGGACAAGAACCGGATCAACTGCTACGACACTGGCACCGCCCCCTGCAAGACGGCCTGCCCGGCCCATATCGCCGTCCAGGGCTACCTGAAGCTGGCGGCCCAGGGAAAATACACCGAGGCCCTGGCCCTGATCAAGAAGAACAACCCCTTCCCCGCCGTCTGCGGCCACATCTGCAACCGGCGCTGTGAGGACGCCTGCACCCGCGGGACCATCGACCGGGCCGTGGCCATCGACGAGGTCAAGAAATTCCTGGCCCGCAAGGACCTGGAAGCCGAAACCCGCTATATTCCGCCGAAGGTCATCCCCAAGGTCCAGGGCGGCTTTGACGAGAAGATCGCCGTTGTCGGCGGCGGCCCCGCGGGCCTCAGCTGCGCCTACTATCTGGCCGAGAAGGGCTACAAGCCGGTGGTATTCGAGAAAAATGAACAGCCCGGCGGCATGCTCCGCTACGGCATCCCCAGCTTTAAGCTGGAAAAGGACGTCATCGATGCGGAGATCGAGATTCTGAAGCTCATGGGCGTGGAGATCCGCTGCGGCGTCGAAGTGGGCAAGGACGTGACCCTGGACCAGCTGCGGGCCGAGGGCTACAAGGCCTTCTACCTGGCCATCGGCTGTCAGGGCGGCCGGAAGGCCGGAATCCCCGGCGAGAACAGCCAGGGCGTCATGACCGCCGTGGACTTCCTGCGGACCGTGGGCGCGGACGAGCGCTACCCGGTCCAGGGCAAGGCCGTGGTGGTCGGCGGCGGCAACGTGGCCATCGACGTGGCCCGGACCGCCCGGCGGTGCGGCGCGGAGACCGTCTCCATGTTCTGCCTGGAGCCCCGGGAAAAAATGCCCGCCTCGGAGGAGGAGATCGCTGAGGCCCTGGACGAGGGCGTGACCGTGGACTGCGGCTGGGGTCCCAAGGAGATTCTCACGGAGGACGGCAGGATCACGGGGATTGTGTTCAAACGCTGCACCAGCGTTTGGGACGAGACCGGCCGCTTCCATCCCACCTATGACGAGAGCCAGACCAAGACCGTGGCCTGCGACCGGGTGTTCCTGTCCATCGGCCAGAGCATCCTCTGGGGCGATCTGCTGGCCGGTTCCAGGGTGGAGCTGGGCCGCGGCAGCGGAGCCGTGGCCGACAGCCTGACCTATCAGACCGCCGAGCCGGACATCTTCGTGGGCGGCGACGTATACACCGGCCCCAAATTTGCCATCGACGCCATCGCCGCCGGCAAGGAGGGCGCCATCTCCATCCACCGCTATGTCCAGAAGGCCAGCCTGACCATCGGCCGGAACCGGAACGACTTCATCATGCTGGACAAGGAGAACATCGTGGTGGAGCAGTACGACAATTCCGCCCGGCAGATTCCGGGGACCGACGCCTCCATCGACCATAAGAACTCCTTCCGGGACGCCAAATTGACCTTCACCGAGGAACAGGTGAAGGCCGAGACGGCCCGCTGCCTGGGCTGCGGCGCGTCGGTGGTGGATCCCAACAAGTGCATCGGCTGCGGCGTCTGCACCACCAAGTGCGCCTTCGACGCCATCCATCTCCACCGGGAAAACCCGGCATGCTCCACCATGATTCGGACCGAGGACAAGATGAAGGCCATCCTGCCCAACATGATCAAGCGGTCCATCAGAATCAAAAAGGCGGAGCGGAAGGCCAAGAAGGGGCAGTGATATGCACGAGCTGGGAATTGTCTTCCACATCATCGACGCCCTGGAGGAAACCGCCAGGGAGAACGATCTGACCTCCATCGAGCGGGTCACCATCCAGCTGGGGGAGGTCTCCACGGTCATCGCGGACTATCTGACAGACTGCTGGAACTGGGCCGTAAAAAATAAGCCTCTGTTGGAGGACTGCAAAATGGAGGTGGAGCCCATCCCCGCCGTGACCCACTGCGAAGCCTGCGGCCGGGACTACGGCACCGTGGCCCACGGCCGGATCTGTCCCCACTGCGGCAGCGAGCGAACGTACCTTCTGACCGGCAGCGAGATTCTGATCAAAGAAATCGCCGCCTGCTGAGGAAACGGCCGCCCTTACACCCTTTTTTCAAACCATGAAAGCAAAAGAGAACGAGAACGAAAGGAGAAATAATCATGCTATTTCAACTCTACGGCGACAACGCCGGATTTCAGCTCCTGGGCTGGCTGCTGGTCTTCCTGGGCCTGATTTTGACCAATGAAATCGCCAGACGATCCAAACATGGCGGCGTTTTCTTCTTCCTGATTCTGCCCGCCGGTCTCACGGTGTACTTCGTTGCCATTGCCATCGGGGCCGCCATGGGCGCGCCCTGGGCCCTGAACAATCCCACCCATCTCTACATGGGCAGCTGGTTCCACTATGCCAAGCTCTACGCCGCCACGGCGGGCTGCATCGGCTTCATGATGCTCAAGTACAAGTGGGGCGTGGGCAAGACCGAGTGGTTCAAGGCCTTCCCCTTCGTCATCGTGGCCATCAACATTCTCATCGCCGTGTGCAGCGACTTTGAGTCCGGCATCCGCGGCACGTTGGCCATGAAGGAATACGGCGACCGCTGGTGGCTGTCCAGTGAGAACGTCTGGCTCTACGGCGGCTGGTGGAACTGGCTCAACGGCGCCGCCGGTATCATCAACATCTTCTGCATGACCGGCTGGTGGGGCATCTATTCCTCCAAAAAGAAAGACGACATGCTCTGGCCCGATATGATCTGGCTGTACATTCTGGCCTACGACGTGTGGAACTTCCAGTACACCTATCTGAATCTGCCCACCCACGCCTGGTTCTGCGGCCTGGCCCTGCTGCTGGCCCCTACGGTCGCCAACGCATTGTGGAACAAGGGCGGCTGGATCCAGAACCGCGCCAACACCCTGGCCATCTGGTGCATGTTTGCCCAGGTCTTCCCCCTGTTCCAGGACAACAGCGTCTTCACCACCATCCCCGTCCTCTATGCCGACGGCTTCATGAACGCCGCCGTCCGGCCCACCGCCGTCAACCCGGTGCCCCAGGGCGTCCTGTCCATCCTTTCCCTGGCGGTCAACGTGCTGGTCCTGGCCATCATCGTCAAGAGGGCCCGGCAGCAGAAGAAGAACCCCTATAAGCAGGAAATCTTCACCGACACCCGGGACTACCAGCTGGCCATGGCAAGAGCCGCGAAATAAGCCTGGGACCGTTGACTTCCCGCGGCGGCTGCGGTAGTATGGATTTATCTTACAACAGCAGGAGGCGCTTATGAAGAAAGTCAAT
>CAMEIU010000127.1 GCA_945918815.1 uncultured Clostridia bacterium | reverse complement strand
CTGGTCATTTTTCCGAGATTTCCAGATATTCCAGCCATTCAGTAAACCCTATGTATGAAACAATCTTCCCTGTCCCATTGGCTCAAATTCGCCATTCTCTGCCTGGCCGCGCTGGGGCTTCTGATCTACTTCATCGTGCTGCCCCTATCCGGCCTGTCCATTGCGGGAAACAACCCGGAGATGGCCTACCGCTTCTGGCCCTGGCTGATTCTGTTCTGGCTGACGGCGATCCCCTGCTATGCCGCCCTGGTCTTTGGCTGGAAGATCGCCGCGGACATCGGGCGGGACCGGTCCTTCAGCGAGGCCAACGCTCACCGGATGAAGTGGATCTCCAATCTGGCTTTGGGAGACGTGCCGCTGTTCTTCTGCGGCAACTTCATGCTGCTGTTTCTCAACATGAGCCATCCCGGCGTGTTCCTGCTGTCGCTGCTGCCGGATATGCTGGGTGTAGCCGTCGCAGTCTGCGCCGCGGCCTTGTCCCATCTCATCTACAAATCGGCCCAGCTCCAGCAGGACGCGGACCTGACCGTGTGAGGGCGCCATTATGATTATCATTCGACTGGACGTGATGCTGGCCAAGCGGAAGATGACCCTGACGGAGCTGTCCGAACAGGTGGGCATCACATTGGCAAATCTGTCCATTTTCAAGACCGGCCGGGCCAAGGCCGTGAAGCTGGAAACCCTGAACAAAATCTGCCAGGTCCTCCAATGCCAGCCCGGCGACCTGCTGGAATGGGAGGCGGACGAAGAAAGGATCGCGGAATAGAGGCTCGCAGGGGCGGCCCTTGCGGTGGCCCGATGGTAGGAACTTTGCGCCTCACAATCGACACGCGTTTTATGCGCACTACGGTGAACGAAAGCTGGTCGTTGGGGCGGCTATTAGCCGCCCGCAATCCAAAGCCAAGTGTCAACGGGCGGCTGATAGCCGCCCCTACGTCCTTTTTCGCAGCAATGACAGCCAGAATCGAAGCAAACCGGGCGGCAGAGCGCCGCCCGGTTCGTATTTTTCATGGGGTTACCGTTTTCCGCTGCCGAAGCCGCCGCCGCGGCTGGAGCTGCCGAAACCGCCGCTGCGGCTGCCGTTGAAGCTGCCGCCCCGGCTGGAGCTGCCGAAGCCGCCGCTGCTGCGGTTGTTGGAGCCGGGACGGGGGCCCGGATTGGGACCGGGACCTGGTCTGGGACCGGGTCCGGGACCGAAGGGGGGCCGGGGTCCGCGGGGACCGGGGCCGAAGAAAAAGATGGGAGCCCGCCAGAATCCGCCCACCATCCTGCGTCCAGCCCGGACAATGGCGGAGATGATGGCCACCGCGATCAGAATGACGATCAGGAACACGAAGAACACCGCGCCTCCTGCCACAAGGCCGGTTTGGGTCCCCTGGGCCGCCTGTCCGCTGACGGGCATGTTCTTTTCATACCAATCGGACAGATCCGCAAAGAGGTCCGGCAGCTGCTTGTCAGCATCCGTCACAGCGCTGCCCAGGTTGTCACGGAAGAGAAGCTCCAGCTCATTGTTTACATAATATTCAAAGTCGTCGCCATAGACGAAGTACCACGCCTGGGTTTCTTTGTCCAACAGGAGCAGGCAGTCCAGTGACCCGAGGCCCATACCGTCCGCCAGGTCATAGGACAGGTCCTCCATATCCTGCCCGTTCAGGCTGGATACGGTCGCCACACCGCAGACGCTCTCATAGGAATAGTCCCATGCGCCGTTGTAGGAGGAAAGGGTCTGCTCGGTGTTGCCGGACAGCAGATTCCCGTCGTCCCGGAGGAAGCGGCTGTAGGCGGCGTAGTTCTCCTTGCCCCACTGCATCGCGGCGGAGGAACTCTCCGGCCGGTAGGTATTCCGGTTCTTGGCCTGCCCGATGCCGATGGCCGCCACGATCATCACGATACACAGCGTGATGGCCACCCAGCGTTTTTGAAAGAATTTCATAGTGTCTCCTTGTCATGAATGTGAAAAACCTTGCCCGTAGGACGCGGGTGCTTGCAGCGGGACGCATGTATGCGTCCCCTACAGAATTCTGCCGGACAAGCCCTGTAGGGGCGGCATATATGCCGCCCGCCGGGCAGCTTTTCGTTTCCCGTTCTCAGCCACGCAGTTCCAGGAGCTTTTGTTTCAGCTCTCCTTCGATGCGGCGCATTTCCACTTCGGCCTGCTGCCGCTTCTGGCGGCCTTCGGTCTGGATTTGCAGCACCTCGTCCAGGGTGGAGATCAGGCTCTCGTTGGTGTGCTTCAGGGTCTCGATGTCCACCACGGAACGCTCGGCCTCCTTGGCTGTCTCCACTGTGGCCATTTTCAGCATGTCGGCGTTGGAGCGGAGCAGCTGATTGGTCATATCCGTCACCTGCCGCTGGGCCTCCATGGCCTGCTGGGAGTGGTGGATGCCCAGGTTCAGCACCATCTGGCTCTTCCACAGGGGGATGGTGTTGACCAGGGAGGATTGAATCTTCTCGGTCATGAGCGTGTCATTGTTCTGGATCATGCGGATCTGGGGACCCATTTGCAGGGACACCATCCGGGTCAGCTCCAGGTCGTGGAGCTTCTTCTCAAAGCGGTCGATGAGGTTGGCGTAGTCGTTGGCCGCCTGGGCGTCCTCGGTCTTGCCGCTCTCCTGGGCCTTGCGGCGCAGCTCGGCCAGAGTGCCGTTCTGTTCTTCGGCCAGCTTCTCCCGGCCCGCCAGAATATACATGGTCAGCTGCTTATAGTATTCCAGGTTCTTGTCGTACATCTGGTCCAGCACGGCGATGTCCTTCATCAGAGTGATCTGGTGCTTCTCCAGCGCCTCGGAGATCCGGTCCACGTTGGTCTCGGCCTTGCTGTACTGGAGCTTCATCTTCTCCACGGAGTTGTTGGCCCGCTGGAAGAGACCGGCGAAGCCCTTCTTCTGCTCCGGGGTGTCGATGCTCTTCAGCTCCGCCACCAGGTCCGTCAGCATGTCGCCGATCTGGCCCATGTCCTTGGTACGGACGGAGTCCAGGGCGCTTTCGGAGAAGTCGGCGATGTTCTTCTGGGCCGCCGCGCCGTATTGCAGCACCTGCTGGGAGTTGCTGATGTCAATCTGCTTGGCAAAGCTCTTGACCGCCTGCTGCTCCGCCGGAGACAGGATGCTCAGGTCGGGACCGGCGGCGGGGGCCGCCTCCTGCACCAGGGCGGTTTCCTGCTTCACCTCGGGCTTCACTTCCTCCAGATCCGGCGTCAGGGTCAGCTGGGGAATCTTTTCTTCCATGAAGATCACTCCTTCTCAAAATCCTTCTGGCCGGTCAGGCCCTGGCTCGCCATCATGCGCTCCATGACCTGAATCTCGGCGGTAATATCCACAATGTCGCGCTCGAAGAGATCGTCCAGCTGCTTCTGGAAGGCCACGATGACCTTGTCCAGCATGTCCTCGATCTGCTTCATGCCGTTTTCAATGTTCTCGCCCTTGAGGCCCACGTTCTTCATCTGGACGTACTGCTCCAGGAGCTTGATGGTGGTGGGCAAATAGTAGTTCATGAACTGGCGGACGCTCTTGAGCTTGTCCTCCTTCTTCTCCACCTGGTCGATGATGGAGGCCGTGAGAATCTCAATCTGCTTGAGCTGGGCGGAGATCTTGTAGTCGGGGATCGCGTCGTTCAGCGCCCGGATCCGCTGGACCGAGCTGCTGCCCTGTCGGATCACCGCGTCCAGCTCCGGGTTGCCGGTGGACTTCACCGGCTCCGGCTCGGGCTTCTTCGGCTCCGGCTTGGGTTCGGGCTTCTTCTCCGCCTTCTTCTCCTGGGCAGGCTGCGGCTCCGGCTCCACCTCGTCCTTCTTACCCTTCTTAAAGATGCTCTTCAACAGCAGATACACCGCCGCCGCCAGAATGATGCAGCGGACAAAGCTGCCGAAGCCGGACAGGTTGAAAAAAAGGCTGTAAATCAAAAAGGCAAGGCCGAAGCCGTAAATCGGCGCGACCGGTTTTTTCTTTTTATTGTTCCGCATTTGGACCACCATCTCCATAAATTACGGAATCAGTTTATCACGCCGGGGCTGGAATTGCAAGGACCAGCGAAAAATCTAACAAGATTGACAGAATTTTTAATCCTGTTATAATAAATGCAGCACACTGGGAACTGCGCACTGGCGGTGCGCAGCTCCCTATCTGAAACGGCAGAACGGACCCGCGCGGTCGCCAGGAGCCTTCCTCCGCACTGCCGTACATTCATAAATATGCCGTTGTTCGGCCGTTCGGCACAGACTGCGTCAAATTTCGACTGGAGGTATCCTCATGATTAAAGTCTCCCCTTCCATTCTCGCCGCGGATTTCGTCAATCTGGAGCGGGATATCCGCGCCATGGTCCCCGCCGGAGCGGACTATGTCCACATCGACGTCATGGACGGTCTGTTCGTGCCCAATATTTCCATCGGCCTGCCGGTGGTGTCCGCCATTCGGAAGATCACCGATCTGGTCCTGGACGTCCACCTGATGATCGACCGGCCCATCCGCTATGTGGAGCGGTTCTGCCAGGCCGGTGCGGATATTCTGACCATTCACATCGAGGCCGATACGGAGGAACACAATCTGGAGGCCCTGCGGATGATCCGGGCCCAGGGCGTCAAGGCCGCCATCAGCGTCAAGCCCAAGACGCCCGCCGAGGCAGTGCTGCCCTATCTGGACCTGTGCGACCTGATTCTGGTCATGACCGTGGAGCCGGGCTTCGGCGGCCAGTCCTTCATGGCGGACATGATGCCGAAGGTGACGAAGATCCGGGAATACATCACCCAGCGGGACCTTGCCTGCGAGCTGGAGGTTGACGGCGGCGTCAACACCGAAACCGGCCACACCTGCGTCCAGGCGGGCGCAGACGTGTTGGTGGCAGGCAGCGCCTACTTCAAATCCAAGGACCCGGCCGCCTTCGTGGAAACCCTGAAAGCCAACGGCTGATGCGCACAGGCGCTATTGCAGGGCCAGCTGGCGGGCGGCGTAGGCGTAGGCTTGCTTGTAGTCCTCCTGCTCCCGATAGCACTGCTCCAGGAGGGCGAAAATCTCCTTTTGCTGGGCCAAGGGCAGGTCCGGCTCCTGCTCCGCCTGGCGGAGATACAGCACCGCGTCCCGGTATCGCTCCTTCTGGACCTCCAGCTTGCCCCGCAGGAGCAGATATTCCGCCTTGGAGGCCTGGGACAGGTCCGAGACGGACCAAAGCTCCCGTTCCGCCGCCTGGGTGTGCTGCCGGGAGAGATGATACCGGGCCAGCAGCAGATGCCGCCCTTCCTCCAGACCCAGGGCCTTGCATTGGGCCTGGAACACCTGCACGCAGGCCTCCGCGTCGCCGCCCCGCTGCAGCAGGCACCGGGCCAGCAGCAGATTGGCCGAGGCCAGCTCCGCCGGTCCGGCATAGAGGCTCTCTTTACAGGCGGACGCCGCCAGCTTTCCGTGGGTCTCCGCCGCCTGGGTCCGGCCTGCGGCGAAATCCTCCCAGCCGCAGCTGAGGGCGCTTCGGATCAGCAGCAGACGGCATTCCTCTCCCTGGGCCTCCGGATGGGCCTGGAGCAGCTCCAGACAGCCCCGGCTGTCCGCTGCCTGGTACAGGCGTCTGGCCTGATCTGCAAGCTCTGCGCCGCCCGCAGCGCCACCTTCCTCCCCCAGGAGCCAGCCCACGCTGACCTCCAGCACCGCCGCCAGGTATTCCAGGGTCTTCACCGAGGGCGAGGCGGAATCGTTCTCCAATTGGGACAGCATGTTCCGGGTCATGTGGCTCCCGGCCACCTGCGACTGGGTCAGCCCCCGTTCCAGCCTTGTCCGCCGCAGCTTTTCTCCCAGGGTCATATGGATCTCTCCCCGTAAATCATATTTACCTCAGTGTATCACATCCCGGCCGGATTGGCAAGGCAAATCCCTTGGGCTGCGGCATGTGTCCAGCAAAAGCATTCCTGATGGAATTTGCCTACAAAATTCTGTTTTTTTCGGTATTTTTTCATCTTGACCGGCGTATTTTTCCTCTGTATAATCGGGTCACAATGGTTTGGAGGGATCCCAGTGAAACGCTCCCATGAAATCGATATGACCGACGGTCCTATTTTTTCCAAGATCGTCCTGTTTTCTCTGCCGCTGATGCTGACGGGCATT
>CAMEIU010000126.1 GCA_945918815.1 uncultured Clostridia bacterium | reverse complement strand
ATCTCCGGTGCATCCGCTGCAAAACGGTGTCGCTGCCGCTCTGCATGCTCAGATGGAAGTGGGGGCACAGGTTGGAATATCCGGCCAGGGCCTCGCAGAATTCCTGGGTCACGATTCTGGGCTCCAGGGAGCCAAGGCGGATGCGGCACTGGGGCACCGCTTCGCACAGGGCCTTCAGCAGGTCCTTGAGGGTGCGGCCGTCCTTGATGTCCGTGCCCCAGGCGGAGATTTCCACGCCGGTGATCACCAGCTCCTGGTATCCTGCCGCGGCGCACTGCTTGGCCTGCTCCACGGCGATCTCCAGGGGCAGAGAGCGGACGGTGCCCCGGGCGTAGGGGATGATGCAGTAGGTGCAGAACAGGCGGCAGCCGTCCTCCACCTTAATCATGGCCCGGGTTCTGGCGGACATGCCGCCGGCGGGCAGCACCTCAAATTCCCGGCGGCGCATGGGATCGTCCACCTGGACCGAACGGGTCCGGTCCTTCACGGCTTGGACCAGCCGCTGCAGGAAATCCTCCCGGCCGCTGGTGCCTGCGATGACGTCGGCGTCCAGCTCCCGGACGGCCTCGGGGGCGATCTGGGCATAGCAGCCGCAGACGCCGATGACGGCGTCGGGGTTCAGCTTCCTGGCCCGGCGGATGATGTTCCGGGACTTCTTGTCCGACACGGCGGTGACGGTGCAGGTGTTGATGATATAGCAGTCGCAGCGTTCCTCCCACTGGCCTTCCTCATGACCCTGGCTTCTGAGCAGCTGCTCCATGGCTTGCGTTTCGGATTGGTTGACCTTACAGCCCAGTGTATAGATTGCGTACTTCATGTTAACCACCAAATTCTGTTTTGATCATTTCTACTATTATAACTGATTTTTTTCTGATTGTACAGCATAAAAATTGTATAAATAAACAATTATA
The DNA here is from genome assembly GCA_945918815.1 of uncultured Clostridia bacterium. Lineage (GTDB taxonomy): Bacteria > Bacillota > Clostridia > Oscillospirales > Oscillospiraceae > Avoscillospira. The sequence continues at coordinate 5,278 of CAMEIU010000126.1, read as the reverse complement.
CTGTAAATTCCTGAAAGACCGCGCCTTTTATTCAGAGGACAGCCATTTTTTGTAAAATTTTACGGGACAGGGAAAACATAAACAGGCCCCCGGGCGCATACGCTTGTACCAGAATGAAGGGGAAGGGTGATCGGATATGTGGAGACGGATCCTGGGGGTTCTGACGGCGGCGGCGCTGACCCTGTGCCTGCTGCCGGTGACGGCGCGGGCCGCGGAGCTGGAGATTGCCGCGCCGTCGGCGGTGCTGATGGAGGCGTCCACAGGCACGGTGCTGTATGAAAAGGACGCCCATGCGCGGCTGGCCCCTGCCAGCGTCACCAAGGTCATGACGCTGCTGCTGGTGCTGGAGGCTCTGGACCGGGGCCAGATCGGCTGGGACGACATGGTCACCGCGTCAGAAACGGCGGCGGCCAAGGGCGGCAGCCAGGTGTACCTGGAGGTCGGGGAGCAGATGAGCATGGATGAGATGCTCAAATCCGTGGTGGTGTCCTCGGCCAACGATTGCGCCACGGCCCTGGCGGAGCATGTGGCTGGGTCCGAAGCCGCCTTTGTGGAGAAGATGAACCAGCGGGCGGAGGAGCTGGGCATGGCGGACACCCATTTTGTCAACTGCACCGGCCTGGACGACGATCCAGACGCTGCGGAGCACCTGACCTCCGCCTACGACATTGCCGTCATGTCCCGGGAGCTTTTGAAGCACGACGAGATTCGAAAGTATACCACCATCTGGATGGACACGGTGCGGGGCGGCGAGTTCGGCCTGGCCAACACCAACAAGCTGGTGCGGTTCTATGAGGGCACCACGGGCCTGAAGACCGGCTATACCTCGGCGGCGGGCCACTGCCTGTCGGCCTCGGCCAAGCGGAACGGCGTGGAGTTCATCGCCGTGGTGCTCCACTGCGCCAGCTCCGGCGACCGGTTCCAGTCCGCCAAGCAGCTGCTGGACTATGGCTTCGCCAACTATGCCCTGGCCCAGCCGGACCCGAGGGTGGAGATTCCTGCGGTGGAGGTGGTCCTGGGGACCCAGGCGTCCATTACGCCGGTGCTGTCCGACGCCACGCCGGTCCTCATTGAAAAGAGTCAGCAGAATTCCATTACCACCCAGATCGAGGTGGCGGAGCAGGTGAAAGCGCCGGTGGAGGCGGGCCAGCGGCTGGGTACTTTGACTCTCCAGGCCGACGGTGCGCCCCTGGCCGCCATCCCCCTGGTGGCCCCGGAGGCCGTGGCAAAACGGACCTGGTGGGACATCACCAAGGAGCTGCTCCGCGCCATCTGCTTCGCGCCTCCCCAACGGGCCGAAGGTTGACAATTGAATGAAAAGCGCATACAATATAAATTACGATCGGGTAAATAGGGATTTGTCTATGAATTGACAATTGTCCATTGTCAATTGTCAATTCGCTCTACAAATCCCAATTTTGCTTTCATACGCATTTCAGTATCAAACAAAGGAGAATCCTTCTATGAGCGCATCCTGTTCCGGCAACTGCTCCAGCTGTGGAGAGAGCTGCTCCGACCGCAAGGCGGAGAGCTTCCTGGCGGAGCCCAACGCCCATTCCAATGTGAAAAAGGTCATCGCGGTCATGTCCGGCAAGGGCGGCGTGGGCAAGAGTACCGTCACCGCCATGCTGGCCGTGGCTCTGGCGAAGCTGGGCCGCAAGACGGCCGTGCTGGACGCCGATATCACCGGCCCCTCCATTCCCAAGGCCTTCGGCCTGAAGACGCAGATTGTGGGTTCCGACGACGGCATGCTGCCCGCCGAAACCAGGGACGGCATCAAGGTCATGTCCATCAATCTGCTGCTGCCGGAGGAAACGGACCCGGTGCTGTGGCGCGGTCCCGTGGTGGCCGGCGCGGTGAAGCAGTTCTGGTCCGACGTCTGCTGGGGCGACGTGGACTATATGTTCGTGGATATGCCTCCCGGCACCGGCGACGTGGCCCTGACCGTGTTCCAGAGCCTGCCCATCGACGGCGTGATTCTGGTCACGTCTCCCCAGGACCTGGTGTCCATGATCGTGTCCAAGGCCGTAAAAATGGCCCAGATGATGCATATTCCCATCTACGGTTTTGTGGAGAACTACAGCTACTTCCAGTGCCCCGACTGCGGCAAGCGGTATGAGATCTTCGGCAAGAGCAAGCTGGACGAGGTGGCCCTGGCCTACGGCCTGCCGGTGCTGGCCCGGCTGCCCATCGACCCGGAGACGGCCAAATTATTCGACGAGGGCCGCATGGAGGAAGTCAATCTGGAGCCCGTGGCCGCCGCCGCGACGATCCTCTCCAGAACTTAAAACCGGAAATAGATCTGTAGGGGCGGCTATCAGCCGCCCGCAGGTCCGGGCCATCCGGCCTGTGTTACATTTCCTGTTGAAAAAACCGGAAAAAACGGATATAATAAAAGAAAAACACAAAGGAGACCATCTATCATGGCAAAAATTGAAAAGACCACCATCATCGGCGACGTCCTGGACATCGCACCCCAGACCGCTCCTCTGTTCATGGCCATCGGCATGCACTGCCTGGGCTGCCCCTCTTCCCGCGGCGAGACCGTCGAGGAAGCCTGCATGGTCCACGGCGTGGACGCTGACGCTTTCCTGGCCCAGGTGAACAAGTTCATCGAAGCCTCCGAGGCGCAGCAGTAAACTGAAACCTGCTCTGTAGGGCGCGGCCACTGGACGCGCCGCTGAAGGCACTGCCGCTGCAATGCGACTGCCAGCGGCGCGCCGAGTCGTCGCGCCCTACAGATTTGAGGAGAGAACGTCTATGAAAATCCCCATTTCCAAGCGGCTGCTCTGCTGCGCGGCCATGGTGCCGGAGGGTGCCAGGGTCGCGGATATCGGCTGTGACCACGGGTATCTGGGCATCTGGCTGCTGACCGAGGGCAAGGCCTCCTATGTGGCGGCCTCGGATCTCCGGGAGAAGCCCCTGGAAAAGGCCAGGGCCAACAGCCGCCTCTACGGCGTGGCGGACCGGATGGACTGCTTCGTGGCCGACGGGCTGGCGGCCGTCGATCCGGCTTCCGTGGATACCATCGTCTGCGCCGGCATGGGCGGGGACAACATTGCCGGGATTTTGCAGGCGGCCCCCTGGACCCGGGACCCGGCCTACACCCTGATTCTCCAGCCCCAGACCTCCGGCAACGATCTCCGCCGCTGGCTGGGGGAGAATGGCTACGCCATCGAGGCAGAGGACCTGGTGCAGGACGGCGGCTTTCTCTATTTCACCCTCACGGCCCGCTATGGCGGCGGGCGGCCTCTGACGCCGGGAGAACAGTACCTCTCGCCCCGGCTTCAGCAAAGCGGCTCCGCGTTGTTGCCGGCTTATTTTGACCGGGTACTGCGGGGCCTCCAAAGGGCGGTGGACGGCATAGCATTGAGCCAGAAGAAAGAAGAGCGGGCGCGACTGCCCTATTACGAACAAGCCCTCCGAGAGGTGCGGGAAATGAGGCGGCAATATGACAACGGTACATGACGTGCTGGAGGCTCTGGGGCGGCTGGCCCCTGCCTCCATGAAATGCGACTGGGACAACGTGGGCCTGCTCTGCGGCCGGGAGGGCCAGGGGGTCCATAAAATCCTCGTGGCCCTGGATCCCTTTGAGGACGTGTGCCAGGAGGCGGCGGAGACGGGGGCGGATTTGATCGTCACCCACCATCCCCTGATCTTCCAGGCTCCGAAGGCCATTACCGACGATGATTCCGTGGGCCGGTGCATTCTGTTCCTGGCGTCCCACGGCATCTCCGCCGTCAACGCCCACACCAATCTGGACTGCGCCCCCGGCGGCGTCAACGACCGGTTGGCGGCGCTGCTGGGCCTTCGGAATGTGGAAATTCTCAATCCCATGGGTACCGACGGACAGGGACGGCCCTACGGCCTGATCCGTGTGGGAACCGTGGAGGAAACGCCCCTGGTGGACTTCCTGGACCGGGTCAAGGAAAAACTCCACGCGCCGGGCCTCCGGTATGTGGACGGGGGAAAGCCGGTCCGCCGGGTGGCCGTGGGCGGCGGGGCCTGTGCAGGCGCCATCCGGGAGGTCTATGACGCCGGGTGCGACGCTTTCGTCACCGCCGATGTGAAATACAACCAGTTCTGGGGCGCCCACGATCTGGGATTGAACCTCATTGACGCCGGGCACTTCTGGACCGAGAACCCGGTCTGCGCCGTCCTGGCGGACCATCTGCGGGCGGCGTTCCCGGAGATTCCTGTGGAAATCTCCAAAAATCACACGGACTGCATGAAATTCTGCTGATGCGTGTTGATTTTTCCTATGGGTCTGTGCTAAAATATTCCGAGAAAATTTGAACGACCGAGAAGGGAAGAACTACCATGTCCGGACATTCCAAATGGCATAACATTCAAAAGACCAAGGGCGCACAGGACGCCAAGCGCGCCAATATCTTCACCAAGATCTCCAAGGAGATGATCGTGGCGGTGAAGGAAGGCGGCAGCGCCGATCCTGCCAACAACTCCCGCCTGGCCACCGTCATCACCAAGGCCCGGGCGGCCAACATGCCAAACGACAACATCAAGCGCGTGCTGGAAAAGGCCGCCGGCAACGGCTCCGGCGACAACTATGAGTCCATCACCTACGAAGGCTACGGCCCCAGCGGCGTGGCCGTCATCGTGGAAACCATGACCGACTCCCGCAACCGCACCGCCTCCAATATGCGCCACTACTTCGACAAGTACGGCAAGGGCCTGGGCGCCTCCGGCTGCGTGGCCTGGAGCTTCGACAAGAAGGGTGTGGCCGTCATCGACAACGAGGACGGCGACTATGAAGAGGACGCCGTTATGATGGACGCCCTGGACGCCGGCGCGTCCGACTTCGAGGCCGAAGAGGACTGCTTCACCGTCTACACTGACCCCGATGACTTCGTCACCGTCACCGACGCTCTGACCAAGAAGGGCTACAAGTTCGCCTCCGCCCAGATCGAAATGGTTCCCCAGAACTACCAAAAGCTGGAGAACGAGGACGACATCAAGAACATGGAAAAGCTCATCGACACCATGGAAGATGACGACGACGTCCAGAACGTCTGGCACAACTGGGATAACGAAGATTAAGATTTTGCATAAAGTCCCGGGATTCCTGCTAGAATCCCGGGATTTTTATGCGCTTACGGATGGAAGCAGACAGAGTAATTGGAATTATGACTATCGGTTTAAGTAAGCAACAGCAAATTTCTTGCAAGTGTTCAAAAAACGCTGTCATTGCGAGCCAGTGCGCACACCAATGTCATTAAGTTAACAGTTCCACTGGCACTGAGAAATCGGTGCCAGTTTT
>CAMEIU010000125.1 GCA_945918815.1 uncultured Clostridia bacterium | reverse complement strand
ATCCTAAACGTTGCGATTTTCCGAGCGTTTCCGTGAAAACGACCCGTGTAAAGGGGAACGGATTGCCACGCCAGTGTGCGCACTGGCTCGCAATGACAGCGTTTTTTGAACACTTGCAAAAAAATTGCGGTTGCTTATTAAAGCCGATAGTCATAATTAGAATTGACAGAAGCACGATCAAGCAACACCGTAGGGGCGGCCCCGTGTGGCCGCCCTTACGGATTTCTTCCTGGCGGGCAATCATTTCAATCATCCGCGAAGCGGATACCATCATTGTCCATTGTACATTGTCAATTGTCCATTGATAAACAAATTCCAATTTCCTTGTCTTCTTTTCTATCATAAGCGTTTTTTCACCTTTTTTCAACTGAAGTTTCCGTCAATTTGGACTTTTTTTCCTGTGCATATCGGGATGGGCTTTGGAATATGGTGTATGGGAAGTGAAAGTATGAAGCAAATGGAACAAATCCTGCCCCTGCTGCCGGACTGCTACGCGGAATCGCTCCGCCGCCTGTCCTGGGAGGGTCTGGAGGAAATCCGGCTGGGAACCGGGCGGCCGCTCAGGCTGCTGCGGGCGGGCCGGGAGGAGGAGCTGCGGCCCCAGGGAGACGCGCCGATGCTGGAGGATCTGCTGCGGCGGGCCTGCCGTCAGTCGGTCTACGCCTGTGCCGATTCCCTCCGGCAGGGCTATCTCACCGTGGAGGGGGGACACCGCATCGGCATCTGCGGCGCGGGGGTGATGGAGCGGGGCGTATTGCAGAATCTCTCCATGCCGTCCTCCGTGGTCATCCGCATCGCCCATGAAATACCGGGCTGCGCCAACGATTTGCTGCCGAAGCTCCGCAGCTCCACTCTGCTTCTGGGTCCGCCGGGCAGCGGAAAAACCACTCTGCTCCGGGACGCGGTGCGCCTGCTCTCGGACCGGAGGCGGCAGCGGGTGGGCCTGGCGGACCAGCGGGGCGAGGTGTCGGCCATGGTCTCCGGCGTACCGCAGCTCCAAGTCGGCTCCCGGACGGACGTGCTGGTCCGGGTGGACAAAGCGGCGGCGGTCCTGATGCTGCTGCGCACCATGAATCCCCAGTGGATCGCCATGGACGAGATCACCGCGCCGGAGGACGCGGCGGCCCTGGAGCAGGCGGCCTACTGCGGCGTGAATCTGCTGGCCACGGCCCACGGGTCCGGCCTGGAGGACCTGAAGCGGCGGCCCCTGTACCGAAGGCTGCTGGACGGCGGCGTGTTTGAGACCGTTGCGGTGCTGCGGGCGGACAAGTCCTATACGGTGGAGGAATTATTATGATCAGATGGGCCGGTGTGATTTTTATTGTGGCCTCGGCCAGCTCCATGGGAATCCGGGTGGCTCTGTCCCTGCGCCGCCGGTGCGCCCTGCTGCGGCAGCTGATGGCTGCGCTCCAATTGATGAAAAACGAAATCTCCTTCTGCGGCACGCCCTTGCCCCAGACCTTCGCCCTGATGGCCGCCGCCTGCGACGGTCCCTTGGAGCAGCTCTTTTCCCAGATCGCCAAGGACATGGACAAACGCCGCTGGCTGACGCCCCTAGCCGCCATGCAGCAGGCGTTGAAGGATGTGCCGGAGCTGCCCCAGGGGGACCAAATCGCTCTGATTCTCCTGGAGCTTTCGGGCAAGCTGGGGAAATACGATCTGGACAGCCAGCGGCAGGGCATCGATCTGGCCCTGGCCCAGCTGGAGGAGGAGCGGCAGAAGGCGGAGCGGGAGCAGAGCCTCAAGGGCAGGACCTACGAGACCCTGGGCGTCTGCGCCGGGCTGGCCGCGGCGATTCTGCTTCTGTAGGTGGCTTATGGATGTGGATTTGATTTTCAAAATCGCGGCGGTGGGCATCATCGTCTCCATATTAAACCAGGTCCTGGTGCGCTCCGGCCGGGAAGAGCAGGCGACCATGACCACCCTGGCCGCTTTGGTCGTAGTGCTGATGATCGTGGTCCAGCGGATTGCCGAGCTGTTCGACCTGGTCAAGTCCCTGTTTCAGTTTTAGGATGGATGCGGCGCTTCGGATCTCATCCCTGGCCGTGGTGGCGGCGGTCCTGTGCCTGGTGGTGCGGCAGCGGGAGAAGCCACTGGCGCTGCTGCTGTCTTTGGCGGCCTGTGCTGCCGTTTTGCTGCTGGGCCTGCGGTTTTTTTCACCAGTCCTTTCCATGGTGGAGCGGCTGCGGGACCTGTCGGGCCTCAACGAGGCGGTCACCGCGCCTCTTTTGAAGGTGACGGGCATCGGCCTTCTGACCCAGGTGGCGGGCAGCGTCTGCGAGGACGCGGAAGAACGGACTCTGGCGAAGGCTGTGGAGAGCGGCGGCTCCGTCCTGTCGGTCTACGCGGCGCTGCCGCTTTTATCGGCTGCGCTGGAGCTTTTGGAGGAGATGCTGGGAGGGTAGCGTGCGGAAATTGATCATTCTTTGCTTGACCCTGGCTGCCTTGACCGCGCCTGTCCTGGCGGCGGACTTACAAGCGGAACAGGGAACCCTCTTCGGGGCGGACGGTCTCCGGGATGGCCTGACCGGCCAGGCGGCAGAGCTGATGGAGGACTATGACCCCTTGGAGCAGGCGGATTTTTCCGCAGGCGTGGTGCAGATCCTGGCAGACGCGGCCGGGCAAAGTGGCTCCGCCGTGAAGTCTGCCGCCGCGGCGATGCTGAAAATTCTGGTGATTCTGGTCCTGTGCCAGACGGTGGACGCCCTGGGCCAGGAGCGTACCGGGCAGATCACGGTTATGGCAGCGGCCCTGGGCATCACCGCCTGCTGCGCCTCGGATCTGCACACCATGATTGGCCTGGGGCAGACCACCATGGAGGAAATCTCCAACTTTTCCGGCCTGCTCCTGCCGGTCATGGCCGCCGCGGCCACAGCCACCGGCGCGGCGGTCAGCGCCGGGGCCATGTACACCGTGGCGGCTTTTTTCTCCAATCTTTTGATCCGGTTCAGCCGCTATCTGCTCATTCCCCTGGTCTACGCCTACATTGGCCTCGCCATGGCCGACGGCGCCCTGGGTCAGGACAAGCTGTCCAAAATGCGGGAGCTGCTGGGCTGGGTCATCCGCAACGGTCTCAAGGCGGTCATGTATTTGTTCACCGGCTTTCTGACGGTGACGGGCCTTTTATCCGGCAGCGCGGACGCGGCGGCGTTGAAGGCGGCCAAGGCGGCCATCTCCACGGCGGTCCCGGTGGTGGGCGGCATCATCTCCGGAGCGGCGGAGACGATTTTGGCCAGTGCAGGCCTCCTGCGCAGCGCCATCGGTACCTTCGGTATGCTGGCGGTGCTGTCCTATTTCATCCTGCCCTTCTTTAAAATCGGGATCTCCTATCTGGCCTTCAAGGTGACGGCGGCTTTGGGCGGCATGGTGGACAACCGCCACAGCGCGCTGCTGGAGGCCATCGCCAGCGCCATGGGCTTTCTCCTTGCCATGACCGGCAGCTGTGCCGTCATGAGCCTCCTGTCCTGCTGCTGTTTCTTCAAGGCGGTGCAGCCATGACGGCGGCGGTTCGGAGCTATCTGCTCTCCATCGCGGCGGTGGGCCTGCTGCTGTCCTTGATTCAGGCGATTTTACCCAAGGGCGCGGCCAAGAAGACCGCCGTCCTGGCCGGGAGCCTGCTGCTGATTTTAACGGTGCTGTCTCCCTTGGCCCAGCTGGACTATGATAACATCGCCCGGTCCATCTCCAGGATTCAGATGGACACCGAGACCATGCGGACGGGCATCGAGGTGGGGAACCGGGAACTGATGGCGAAAATCATAAAGCAGAACTGCGAGGCATATATATTGGACAAAGCCGAAGAGATGGGCCTGCCGCTGACTGTGGAGATCACCGTCAGCGGTGGCGCGGACTATCCCTATCCCACGGCGGTCACGATTCGCGGCGTTGCATCGGCGGCCCAGAGGCAGGCTTTGACCCGATACATCGAAGAAAACCTGGGCATTCCGGAGGCGCAGCAGCAGTGGAAATGAAAGGAAACAAGGAGCGCGCCGCGGCGTGGATGCAGCGGACGCTGGGGAAGGCGGCAAAGTTCAAATACGCATTGCTGATTCTGCTTCTGGGTGTAGTCCTCCTGCTGCTGCCGCAGAAAACAGGGGAGACCCAACCGGAGCAGGCAGCCCCTCCGGCGGAGACCGAAGAGAGCCTGGAGGCCAGATTGGAGGCGGTGCTGGCCCAGGTGGAGGGCGCGGGCCGGGTCCGGGTTTTGCTGACCCTGGACGCAGGTACGGCCTATGAGTACCAGACCGATGTGGAGACCAGAAGCGATTCCGACGGCTCCGAGGTGAGCCGGAAGACCGTCCTGGCCTCCAACGGCGGCGGCTCCGACAGCGCGGTGACGGTCCGCACCACCTACCCGACCTACAAGGGAGCCCTGGTGGTCTGCGAGGGCGCGGACAGCGCGTCGGTGCGGCTTGCCATCATGCAGGCGGTGTCCAGCCTGACGGGCCTGGGCAGCGACAAAATCACTGTTATCAAAATGAAGCAAGACTAGGAGGAACGGGCATGAAAACTTGGAAACGAAACGCAATCGTGGCGACGGTGCTGGTGCTGATCTGCGCCGGGGTCTATCTCAACTGGAACGCCAATCAGGGCGCGCCGGTGGATCTGACCGAGACCCTGGACGCCAGTCAGGTCCTGGACGACGCTACCCTGACCCTGGCGGAGGATACGGGAGACGCCGCGGCGGCCGCGTCCACCGACTACTTCGCGCAGATTCGCCTGACGCGGCAGGAGTCCCGGGACAGCGCCGTGGAGCTGCTCCAGGAGACCATCGCCTATGAGGACGGCAGCGAAAGCGCCTCCGCCGCCGTCAACACCCTGGACGCCCTGGTCAGCGACGCCCTGGCAGAATCCCAGATCGAGAGCCTGGTCATCGCCAAGGGCTACGCCGACTGCGTGGCCTACATGAGCGACGAGGGCATCAGCGTGGCGGTCTCCGCCCCGGCGGAGGGCCTCACCGAAGCCGACGTGGCATTGATCGCCGACATCGTCACCACCCAGACCGACTATACGGTGGCGGATATCCATATCATTGAAGTAAAATAAGGTTGTGTTTTTTGCAAATTGTGGTACAATGGTTCTAGTCAACTGAAAAAGCCATTGTACACGGAGGTCACACTATGAGCGAGAGCAAAGAATACGTTTCCCAGACCTTGGAAAACGGCTCCATCCATATTTCAGAAGAAGTCATCGCGGCCATTGCCTCCATGGCGGTCCAGGATGTGGAGGGCGTCTACGGACTCAATCCCAACGTCGGGTCCGAGCTTGGCAAGCTGAGCAAGAAGACCACCGGCAAGGGAATCCGGCTGATGATCTCGGAGGACGATGAAATCTCCATTGACCTATACGTCATCGCGCTCTACGGCCACTCGGTGGTCGAGGTCGCCAAGGCGGTCCAGGAGGCCGTGGCCTCCACGGTGGAATCCACCACCGGCCGCAAGGTCCGCAGCGTCAACGTCAGCATCAGCGGCATCACCCTGCCCCGCGCCCCGAAGAAATAACGGAAAAAATAAACTCTTTGTGGAAACAAAGGGTTTATTTTTTTGCCTGGGTTCGGTATAATGTGATTGAAATTTGCCCGTTTCCAGGTGATCCGTAGGGGCGACTTGATCGTGCAAATCTCATGAAGTGATTCATAATTTGAGGGGTATTTTACTATGACCAGATCAAACGCCAGAGAGATCGTTGCGCATCTGATTTATGAAATGAATATCAACAAGGACTCCGCCGATTCCCTGGTGGATACCACCATGGACCAGGACTATTATGAGAGCCTGGGGCAGGAGACCGAGGTCTATGCAGAGCGGCCCAACGCCAAGCAGCTGGACTATATCCGCGACTGCGTCCGGGGCATCCAGGAAAAGCAGGAAGAGCTGGACGGCTATCTTGCCAAATACGCCGTGGGCTGGAGCGTGTCCCGAATCTCCAAGGTGGCCCGGGCCATTCTCCATGTGGCCATGTACGAGGCGCTGTATGTGGACGATGTGCCTGTGGATGCCGCCATCAGTGAGGCCGTGGAGCTGACGAGAAAGTACGAGGATGAGGACGTGGTGTCCTTTGTCAACGGCATCCTCGGTTCCTTTGCAAGAGAGCTGGAAGCGAAATGATGTTCCTGGGCTTTGATACCAGCAACTATACCACCTCTGTGGCCTTCTTTGACGGGCAGACCGGGAAGAACTGCTCCCGGCTTCTGGACGTGAAGCCGGGGGAGCTGGGCCTCAGGCAGAGCGACGCGCTGTTCGCCCATGTGAAGCGGCTGCCGGAGCTGGCGGAGGCCCTTTTTGACGGCACGGACCGGTCGACCATCTGTGCCGTCGGCGGCAGCAGCCGT
>CAMEIU010000124.1 GCA_945918815.1 uncultured Clostridia bacterium | reverse complement strand
TTCCGGCAGGCAGATCGCCGTAGGGGGCAAGCCGATAGGATTCCTCGATGGACATGCCATCTGGAATGACCATGGCAATGTCCGGGACCGCGACCGGCTCTTCGGCTGGCACTTCGTACCACTGGCCGTCCAGTTGAACCTGCAAGCCGTAGTAGAGGCCGTATTCCCATTCCCCGCCGCTGTTGTTCGTGTAGCGGACCAGGATGGAATCGTCGCTGCGCTCCGCGATCTCCATGGAGACGCCGGGGACTGCCTCGCCCAGATCTCCGGCAGGGGTCAGGAACTTGCTGTTCCACCCGGCCTCCGTCTTGGCCACATGGCTGGCGCAGGGCATGACGGAGAGACTGGAAAACCGGTCCGGCTCTCTCCAATCACAGCGTTCCAGCACCGACGGAAAGTCATAGTCGAATTTGTAGGCCGTTCCGTCGTCCAGGATAAAATAGCCGCCGGACCAGAGGCCATGGACCTCAAAGCCGTCGGTCCCGCCGATTTCCAAGCCGTAGAAGGGCGGCTCCAAAGCCGTCACATCCAGGTCCATGGGGCTGGCCTTGGCGTTGTGGAAATCCTGTAAAACGGCCTTCTCCGCCTCGGTGTCAAACAGGAACTGCCGGGTGATGGTCTCGCCGTCATAGACATACAGAGCCAACGCGCTGGTCTCCGGCGACGCGCCGGGCATCAGGTCCACCTTCGCCCCGCAGGCGGCCAGGGGCAGCGTTAATAGAATCAGAAACAGGCAAATGTACTTTTTCATAGTTATTCCTCCATCCGCTTGGGAGAACTCCCTCTACTGATATAGACGAAAAAAAGCGGCGGCGGTTCGCAAGAAAAATTGGAATTCGACGGTTTGGTACGCACTCTCGTACCCCATGCGGGCGGCTATTAGCCGCCCCTACAGGGGGCTGGCACGGCGAAGCCGTGACTGGGGGTTGTACCGACAAGCAGTTTTACCGATCATTCGGTACAATTGCAAACTTGCAGCAACCCCCCAGCTTCGCTCAGCAGGGCATAGAGTCCAAACAGCCCGGCGCAGATTCGCCGGGCTGTGGTTCTCTTTTGAAATTTCATGCCTCAATATTCCGGGCCGCGCCACTGGTTTTCGGCGTTCCGGCGAGCCTGATCCTCCCGGCAGATCTCCTGATAAAAGGCCGCCCGGGCCGCCGCGGTGTAGGGATTCAGCCAGAGGCTTCCGATACCCAGGGTCAGGGCGCTCACCAGAGCCCAGCCAAGGAAGCTCAGATCCAGGCAAAACAGCCGCCACTTGTTGCCCGCCATCAGCCGCTTGGATTCCCGCATGGCGTCCAGCGCGCCCAGCTCCGGGAACTCCGCCATGAGGTAGGGCATCATGGCGTAACGGTAGGCCGCGATGAAGCCGGGAATGATAAACAGCAGGCTCCACAAAAAGATAAACAGATTTTGGAGCAGCACCAGGCAGATACCGGCGCCGATGCGGTAAAAGTGATCAAACAGGTTCCCGAACCGGACATTCTGCCGGTTTAACAGCTTCAGATTGAAGTCCGCCCAGCCGATGGACATGACGCCGCCGATGAACAACGCCAGCAAAAGCATGGCCACCGAGAGGGTCGTCATCCAGATCATCACATCGTGGGACAAAAAGCTGCTGATGCCGGTGCTCTCCGCGCCGGTGTTGGCCGCCGTGTTATAGGTAATGTCCAGTCCGCCACCCAGCAGCGATGCCACCAGGGCGACCGCGATGGCCACGCCCCAATGTCCCCGCAGGGCCTCCCTGGCCCTGGCCCGAAAATCCGCCGCACGCATCATGGAAATCGCTCCTTTCCATTCTCTTTTCTGAAATCATCATAGCACAGGCGGAACCGGAAATCAATGCTCAATGAACGGCCCGCTCCCGGGCCACCAGAAGGATTTCCCGATTGACGAATGGGGAAATTCCGAGTAAACTGAAAGCAAAATCCCACTTTGGAGGAACCTATGGAACTGGAACAATTAAAGAAGAAGCTGGACGAGGCCCGCTATATTTACGACGACGGCCTGGCAACCACGCTGTTTGTCGCACTGCAATTGGGTCGGCCCCTGCTGATCGAAGGCGCGGCGGGCGTGGGCAAGACGGAGATCGCAAAGGTCATGGCCTACGCCCTGGACCGGGAGCTGGTAAGGCTCCAGTGCTACGAGGGCCTGGACGAGAGCAAGGCATTGTATGAATGGAACTATCAGAAGCAGCTGCTCTCCATTCAGGTGAACATGAATAGTCAGGACAAGGATCAGCTGACCCGCTCCTTGTTCAGCGACGGCTATCTGCTGGAGCGGCCCCTTTTAAAGTCCATCCGCGCCGAAAAGCCTGTGGTGCTGCTCATCGATGAGATCGACAAGGCCGACGAGGAATTTGAAGCCTTTCTTTTGGAGCTGCTGTCTGAGATGCAGGTCTCCATCCCGGAAATCGGCACCATCCATGCCAAATCTATCCCCTTTGTTGTCCTGACCTCCAACCGGGCCAGACCTCTGTCCGAGGCGCTGCGCCGCCGGTGCGCCTACCTCTACATTCAGTACCCGGATCTCGACAAGGAGCTGGCCATTCTCCGGGCCAAGCTGCCCCATGTGGACGACCGGCTGGCGGCCCAGGTGGCCGTGGCGGTGCAGAAGCTCCGGGCCAGCGAGGCCATTTTGAAGAAGCCCTCCATCGCCGAGACCCTGGACTGGGCCAGCGCGTTGGACGCCCTGGGAATCCGGGAGCTGACCCCTGACGCCATGCGGCAGACTGCCGGATTCGTGCTGAAGAACAGCGAGGACCTGAACGCCTTCGACCAGCCGAAGGAAGGTCACGACTGCGGCGGCTGCGGCCAGTGCGGAGCCCATCATCATGGCTGAACCGTCGGTCTATCTGGAAAAGCTGGCGGTCTTTGCCCGGATGCTGCGGCGGGAGGGCCTGACGGTGGGCCCTCAGGAGACGGCGGACGCCAGCCAGATTCTCATCTCCCTGGGATTCCAGGACCGGACCCAGGTGAAAACCGCCCTTCGGACCGTATTCGCCAAGTCCCGGGAGGAGCAGAACGCCTTTGACCATGTCTTTGACGGCTTCTTTCTCAGCGAGGAAGCCATGCGCCGGCAGGCCCAGGAGCAGATGCAGCGGGAGGCGGAGCTGGAAGCAGCCCGGAAGCAGGCCGACGAGGACCTGCGGATTCAGGGGGAGCCCATGCACCTGCGGGAGGACCTCAGGGAGGTCTACGCCACCATGCCGGAGGAAGAGCGGCAGCGGCTCCGGGACCTGATGGCCCGCTACCAGGGCAACATCGACCGCTCGCCGGAGCTCTACGGCAACTTCATCCACTCGGTGTTCACCCGGGCGTTATTGGAGCAGCAGATGAAGATGGAGGACTCCGGGGTGGGCTGCCAGGAGGCGGACCCGGAGCTGGGCCTGCTCTACCGGGACATCTCCCAGTTCAAGGACACGGAGATTCCCAGGGCCATTTCCCTGATTCAGGGCGTCGCCCGGCAGATCAACGGTGAGCTGTCGGCCAAGCGGCAGCAGTCGGGCCATACGGGCCAATTGGACTTCCGCCGGACCATCCGGCGCGGCTTGGAGACCGGCGGCAGCTTCTACCGCCTCCACTACAAGCGAAAGCACCAGCGGCGCAAAAAGCTGGTGCTGCTGTGTGACGTTTCCGGCTCCATGATGCAGTTTTCGGAATTCGCACTGCGGTTTATTCAATCTCTGAACCAGGCATCGGATTTTTCCCGGACCTTCCTGTTCTCCGAGGACCTGTTTGAGGCGGACCCCTTTTCCCTGCAAAACATGGACCTGTTCCGAACCTATGTGAAGGACTCCGGCCTCTACGGAAAAGGCACAGACCTGGGAACCGTGCTGGACAAGCTGTGCCGCCTGAAACCGGCGGCCTTGGGGCCTTCCGCCACTCTTCTGATTCTCTCCGACACCAAGACCATCGACCTGCCCCGGGCCGTCAACGCCCTCCTGGACGCCAAGCGGCAGGCGGGCCGGGTTCTCTGGATGAATCCCATCCCGGAGAGCAAATGGCCCTATGTGAGAAGCATCCAGACCGTCGGGACCCTGTGCCAGATGGTGCCGTGCAGCACCTTATCCGCCCTGGCGGCAGCATGCAGGAGATTGGTTCAATAAACATAAAAGATAAAGCAGAAAATTGGGATTTGACGATGGGATGTATCGCCCATGTAGGGCGCGGGAAGGTGAATTGCCCGAAGGGCAAGAGAGGCCGGTCTGGACCGCGACCCGACGCGCCGTTTGGCAGTTGGTTCCAGGATGCAGCTGCCTGCATGCGGCACGTCCAGTGGCCGTGCCCTACAGAAAGCCGTACATCAACAAATCCCAATTTCTTCATCTATTTTTTCAAAAAACATCCCCCGGGGGGGCTTAAAATTGAGAGAATTGCCTGTTACAATAGAGACAATCCAAGAAAAGCGAGGTAAATCTCTATGCATATGGCAGATGCGTTGCTGGCTCCTGCGGTGGCGGCCACCATGTATGTGGCGTCCGGCGCGGCGGCTGGCGTTTCGGTAAAGACCCTGCGGAAAGACGAAACCACGGCTAAGCTGCCCACCATGGCGGTGACCGCCGCCCTGGTCTTCGCGGGGCAGATGATCAACTACACCATTCCCGGCACTGGTTCCTCCGGCCATTTGTGCGGCGGTATGCTTCTGTCGGCCCTGCTGGGACCCCAGGCCGGCTTCCTGTCCATGGTGGTCATTCTCGCCATCCAATGTCTGTTCTTTGCCGACGGCGGACTCTTAGCCCTCGGGGCCAACATCTGGAACATGGCTTTCTACGGCTGCTTTGTGGGCTATTATTTATTGTGGCGGCCCATCCTGCGGAGCAAGCTCTTCTCCAAGCTGGGGACCAAGGCCGCGGGCCGGAGCAAGATCATTCTGGCCTCCATCCTCGGCTGCGTTGTCACCTTGCAGCTGGGCGCATTCTCCGTGGTGCTGGAGACCTCCCTTTCCGGCGTCACCGAGCTGCCCTTCGGCGCGTTTGTGGGCATCATGCAGCCCATCCATCTGGCCATCGGCCTGGTGGAAGGATTGATCACCACCGCCGTGCTGCTGTTTGTCTATGAGTCTCGTCCCGAGCTGCTGATGGACGTCAACACCGGCGACGGCCAGGTCCAGAGCAAGTGCTCTCTCAAAACTACCTTGGTAATTCTGGCTGTGGTGGTCGCCCTGGTGGGCGGCGGCCTGAGCCTGTTCGCCAGCTCCAATCCCGACGGTCTGGAGTGGTCCATGTTCGGTAACGCCGAAGCGGGCTACAGCGACAACATGGGCCTGGACGAGGAAAGCTACGGCATTTCCAGCAGCGCCGCCGAGACCGCCGGCGCCATCCAGGAGAAGACCGCGTTCCTGCCGGACTACGCCTTCGCGGGCAGCGACAGCGCCGCCGGTACCACGGTTTCCGGTCTGGTGGGCTCCGCCATCGTCGCCGCCGTGGCCGTTTTGGTCTGCGTGGCGGGCGGTTTCTTCCGAAAGAAAAAACATACGGCAAAAGCGTAAAATCAGACTGCCATATTGAAGGCAGTATCCATAACGGATGTCATTGTTGCGAAAAAACACCCTGTAGGGCACGGCCACTGGACGTGCCGCTTGTAGGCGCCTGCGTCCTGCGACCTGCTGCCCAACGGCGCGTTGGGTCGCCGCGCCCTACAGGGAAGGAGCATTTTCACAACAATGACATGCGTTTTTTGTGCTTTCTGCGAATTTCATTTTTTGGGGGGATTCCATGGACAAACTATCAAACGCCCAGTCGGAGCTGCGGGAAATGGACGCTCTGGCGGCGCAGGATTCTCCGGTCCACCGGCTCCATCCCCTCTGCAAGCTGCTGGTCACGATTGTCTATATTGTGACCGTGGTCTCCTTCCCCAAATACGACCTGACCGGTCTGGTGGTCATGGTTCTCTACCCGGTGCTGCTGTTTCAGGCGGCGGGCATTCCGGTGCGGCTTTGCTTCTACAAGCTGCGGATCGTCCTGCCCCTGGTCTGCGCCGTGGGCCTGGTGAATCCCTTTCTGGACCGCACGCCTCTCTTACAGCTGGGAGCCCTGACCGTCACCGGCGGCGTGGTATCCATGGTGACGCTGATGCTCAAGGGCATTTTCTCCCTGATGGCCTCCTTCCTGCTCATCGCCACCACCCCCATGGATTCCCTATGCGCCGCCCTCCGAAAGCTCCATGTGCCGGGGCTGATCACCACCCTGCTGCTTTTAACCTACCGCTACATCGGCGTCATGCTGGAACAGCTCTCCATCATGAGTGAGGCCTACAAACTGCGGGCCCCGGGACAGAAGGACGTCCATATCTCCGCCTGGGGCTCCTTCCTGGGCCAATTGCTTTTACGGAGCATGGACCGAGCAGCGGAG
>CAMEIU010000123.1 GCA_945918815.1 uncultured Clostridia bacterium | reverse complement strand
CGAACTGGTCATTTTTCCGAGATTTCCAGATATTCCAGCCATTCAGTAAACCCTAGTTAAAGTATACCACTTATGAGATTTTCTGTAAAGGAGGAGGATTAACTCGAATGTACTTCTGGTAAAAGCCGCTGCGCTGCTGATGGATGATAAGTCAGAATCAATGACCATGAGGACCAGGGGATCCGGCAGAGATAGGAGTGTCCTTCAAATGGTATTCCTTTTTTCCGGTTCGCGTGGTATACTAGAAGCAAAGGAGTTGACCTCTATGACCGCAACACAACGCAGCCGCCGGTTGGCTGCTGTCAAAACGGCAGACGCCATCAACGCAATCGAAGGCGCGCCGGTCTCGGATTACGCCCGCCGGTTGTCCAGCAGCTGGGCCAGAGGCGAGATCACCGGTGAACAGATGAAGGCGGCGCTGCTGGCGTCCCATCAAAAGCTGGCGGCGCAGGTACGGGACCATGGCTGATCTCTATCTCTATGAGGATGTACCGGTCCTGCGTAATAAGCTGGGCATTCAGGATGAGAAGGCGCTGGATCTGGTCGAGGCAGAACTGTCCCGTGCCAGTATGATGCTGCTGTATGAGCAGGGCTTTGACGACTTCTCACCTGCGGGACTTTGCGCGATCCACCGTTTCCTGTTTGGAGACGTCTATGAATGGGCAGGAGAGTACCGAAAGATCAATATTGAGAAACGGGAACGCCTCCTGGGTGGACGAAGCGTGTGGTACAGCAATGACGATGATATTCCGCGTGACTTGGAACAGGCGTTTGCACAGTTGCGGGCGCATCCGTGGAAATCTTATTTCCGGGATGAGTTTGTTCGTGGACTCGTGCAGTGCTTTCCACTAATCTGGCGTGTGCATCCGTTCCGGGAAGGAAACACCAGAACTGTCGTAATGATGATGACGATGTTTGTGGAGCACTACGGGTACTACATGGATCAGGAGTTGATGGCTGCCAGCGCAGGCTATGTCCGTGATTCCTTCGTCATGGCCTCCATTGACCAGGTGTCAGAATATGAGCATCTGGAAAAGATCCTGATGGACGCTGTCTGCGAGGAACCGATTCAGTATAACGAAGATGAGATCGTGTCTCCGCCGCAGGAAAAACCATGTTCAGAAAAGTATCGCAAGTATCAGAAAGAACCCTATGTCCCAGAACCCCATTACCAGCGGGAAGACCGATAGAATATGACCAGACCCAAAATTTTCTTTATTCTTTGCAGAAAAGACGTAAAAAACAGGAAAAGCAAAAATCATCTATCGTGTTTTGAACAGCTAAACAGGAAATCCTGTCGAATTTCGGCAGGGTTTCCTGTTCGTTTTGTTCCATGCATCCGCTTTTTGTTGACAAACACGGAGACGCATTGTATCTTAGCGCTAGAGTGCATCCGCGCCTTTTTTCGGGAATTGCGTTCTTTTTGAAAACGACGGGGCATGTACGGGCTTTTATCACATTTCTGCGTTTTGAGAGTGAGGATCCTTATGCAGAGAATTCCTAGGGCAGAGCATCCGCGGCCGGATTTTATGCGCGAAAACTGGCTGTGTCTGAGCGGCCTGCCCGCAGATCCGGCTGCCGGAGGAATATGCGTGGACACCGGAACAGCCGAACCTGTTTGACGTCACGTTCTGTGTCTATGACGGGCAGGCCCAGACGGACGAGGTGCAATCCTATTTTGGCCTGCGGAAGATATCCGTCCAGGATGGCCGCGTGTATCTCAATAACCGCCTGTATTACCAGCGGCTTCTGCTCGATCAGGGGTATTGGCCGCAGTCGCTTCTGACCGCGCCAGCAGGCGCACATTGCCGCCCTGGTGTCGCTCACAAAGTCCATGGACGCCACGCGGCTCGTAAGCGACAATGACGGCTGGGAGCATACCTGCGGCGATCTTCTGACCTTCCACAGCTACACCTCCTCTGGCGATACGCTGCGCCGGATGTTTGCCTCGCTGGATGCGCTCTCCGCGCAAGAGGGCGGGTATAAGCCGCTGTATGTCGGCGGGTATTCGTATCGCGGCCAGCCGGTCATGCTGACGGAATTTGGCGGCGTCAAATTTGTGCCGGAGGACTGCGCGGACCGGAGCTGGGGCTATTGTGAGACGGCCACGGCGGAGGCCTACACGGAAAAACTGTGCGAGCTGTTCTCAGCCGTGCGGGACTGCCCGCTGCTGCAGGGCTATTGCTATACCCAGCTTACCGATGTGGAAAACGAGCAGAACGGCCTTCTGACCTATGACCGCACGCCGAAGCTCCCGCTGGAAACGATCCGCAGGATCGTGCTGGGCGAGGGCTGAAAAGCAGCGGAAGGATAGGATACATGTTTTAACATGCAAATCCTTCCGGTCCCTGGAAATTGCCTGCTATATACAAAAAATATGCAAATACTGTTTCGCGCGTTTTCTGCGGAAAATGGCATAATATTAAATATTTTTGCAAGAAAACAGCGATATGCACAAAATATCTGAAAATTCATTCCAATTCTTTTCCACGCGCTGGCCAAACAAAACTTGACTATTCCGAATGGAAACTGTATGATGATACGCGAAAAATCCATGCAGGCCGGAACGGCCTGCCGAAAGCGGAAAGGAGCGTGCGGTCATGTCAGGTTTGTTGGGCATGGTGGTTTTGCTGCTCCCCGCAGGCGGCGGGCAGAGCGGTCTGTGTTCTTTGGCTTCGGTTTTTCCCAACGGCCGGTGTTTCTTTTGAGACGCCGTCGTTTGGAAAGACCGTTTTTTTATAGGAAGAAGGGCGTGACGCGATGAAAAAAAGATATTTGGTGCTGGCGGACGGATCCGTATTTCAGGGCTGGGCCTTCGGTGCGGATTGTACCGCCGTGGGCGAGCTGGTGTTCTCCACCGCCATGGAGGGCTATGTGGAGACCCTGACCGATCCCAGCTACTGCGGGCAGATCGTGATGCAGACCTTCCCCCTGATCGGCAACTACGGCGTGATGGAGGAAGACTTTGAGGGCAAGCCCTGGCTGCGGGGCTATGTGGTCAAGGAATGGTGCGATGCGCCGTCCAATTTCCGCTGCCAGTATTCCGTGGATGAATTCCTGAAGCGGAACAATATTCCCGGCCTCTTCGGCGTGGATACCCGGGAGCTGACCAACCGGATCCGGGCACACGGCGTGGTCAATGCCATGCTGACCGATACGGTGCCCGGAGATTTGTCGGAGATCGCCGCCTACGCCGTCCGCGGCGCCGTGGACCAGGTGACGGCCCAGACGATCCAGACGGTACCGGCGGACGGCCCGGAAACATATCATGTGGTTTTGATTGACTACGGCGCCAAGCGGAACATCGTCCGCTCCCTGACGGCCCGTGGCTGCCGGGTGACCGTGGTCCCGGCCGGAACCCAGGCAGCGGAGATTTTGGCTTTGAATCCCGACGGAATCATGCTCTCCAACGGCCCCGGCGACCCGGCGGAAAACACGGCCTGTATTGAGACCCTCAAGGCTCTGCTGGGAAAGAAGCCCATGTTCGGCATCTGTCTGGGCCACCAGCTTCTGGCCCTGGCCTGCGGCGGCCGGACGGAGAAGATGAAGTACGGCCACCGAGGCGGGAACCAGCCCTGCCGGGACCTGGAGACGGGCCGCACCTATATCACCAGCCAGAACCACGGCTACGCGGTGGTGTCCGGCTCCGTGCCGGGCGGCCGGGAACGTTTCGTCAACGCCAACGACGGCACCTGCGAGGGACTGGACTATCCCGACCTCGACGCCTTCACGGTACAGTTCCACCCGGAAGCCTGCGGCGGCCCCAAGGACACGTCCTTCCTGTTCAACCGGTTCCTGGACCGGATGGGAAGGTAAATTGGAATTTGTAGAGCGAATTGACAATTGACAATGGACAATTGACAATTATGGTGTCGCTTCGCGATGAATTAGAATTGACAGAAGCACGATCAAGCAACACCGTAGGGGCGGCCCCGCGTGGCCGCCCGAAAGCCTGCACCAACGGGCGGCCACATGGGGCTGCCCCTACGGATTTCTTTCTGGCGGGCAATCATTTCAATCATCCGCGAAGCGGATACCTCCATTGTCAATTGTCAATTATCAATTGTCAACTCATAGATAAATTCCAATTTCTCGTTATGCCGCAAAGGCCAATCTCATAATGAACGATACACGTAGTGGAGGAAAACAGCCATGCCTTTGGATAAAGAAATCAAAAAAGTGTTGGTGATCGGCTCCGGTCCCATTGTCATCGGCCAGGCGGCGGAGTTTGACTACGCCGGGGCCCAGGCCTGCCGGGTTTTGAAGGATGCCGGGCTGAACGTGGTCCTGGTCAACTCCAACCCGGCCACCATCATGACGGACCAGGCTCTGGCCGACGAGATCTATCTGGAGCCCCTGACGGCCCAGACCATCAAGCGGATCATCGACAAGGAGCGGCCCGACAGTATGCTGGCGGGTCTGGGCGGCCAGGTGGGCCTGACCATCGCCATGGAGCTGAGCAAGGAGGGCTTCCTCCAGAGCCGCGGCGTTCGGCTGCTGGGCACCAACGCCGAGGCCATCGACAAGGCCGAGGACCGGCAGCTGTTCAAGGATACCATGGCCGCCATCGGCCAGCCCACCATCGCCTCGGAAATCGCCAACACTCTGGCGGAAGCCCTGGACGCGGCGGCCCGGATCGGCTATCCGGTCATCGTCCGCCCGGCCTTCACCCTGGGCGGCGCAGGCGGCGGCGTGGCGGAGACGGAGGAGGAGCTGCGGGTCATCGCCCGCACGGGCCTGGACGCCTCGCCCATCACCCAGATTCTGGTGGAGCGGTACATCCGCGGCTGGAAGGAAATCGAGTTTGAGACCATGCGGGACGGGACGGGCAACGTCATCGCCGTGTGCAGCATGGAGAACTTCGACCCGGTGGGCGTCCATACCGGCGACTCCATCGTGGTGGCCCCGGCGCTGACCCTGGCGGACAAGGAGTATCAGATGCTCCGCAAGGCCTCTCTGGATATCATCTCCGCCCTGGGCATCGTAGGCGGCTGCAACTGCCAGTTTGCCTTGAACCCGGACAGCTTCGAGTACGCGGTCATCGAGGTCAATCCCCGGGTCTCCCGGTCCTCGGCCCTGGCCAGCAAGGCCACCGGCTATCCCATCGCCAAAATCTCCACCAAAATCGCCCTGGGATACAACCTGGATGAGATTCCCAACGACATCACCGGCAAGACCTGCGCCTGCTTCGAGCCGGCCCTGGACTATGTGGTGGTGAAGCTGCCCAAGTGGCCCTTCGACAAGTTCTATGGTTCCAGCCGGGAGCTGGGCACCCAGATGAAGGCCACCGGCGAGGTTATGTCCATCGCCCCCAGCTTTGAAATGGCCCTGATGAAGGCCGTCCGCGGCGCGGAAATCGGCCTGGACACCCTCAACTGCGCCCCCATGACCGACGAGCCTCTGGAGGTTCGTTTGGCCCACCAGGACGACCACCGGCTGTTCACGGTTTTTGAGGCCCTGAAGCAGGGCTGGTCCGCGGCGGACATTCACGCCGTCACCCGCATCGACGGCTGGTTCCTGTCCAAGCTGGAGAAGCTGGCCCGGTTTGAACAGTCCATCGCCGGGACCGCCCTGGATGAAGAGGCCTACCTGCGGGGCAAGCAGCTGGGCTATCCCGACCGGGCTTTGGAGCGGATTTCCGGCCATTCGCTGCCGGTGCGGCGGCAGGCCTCCTACAAAATGGTGGACACCTGCGCCGCCGAGTTCGATGCCGCCACGCCCTATTTCTATTCCACTTATGATCCCTTCTGCGAGGCCCGCCGCTTCCGCCGCTCCGGGCGGCCTGTGGTGATGGTTCTGGGCTCCGGCCCCATCCGCATCGGCCAGGGCATCGAGTTCGACTATTCCTCGGTCCACTGCGTCTGGACGTTGAAAGAGCTGGGCTATGACGTGGTCATCGTCAACAACAACCCGGAGACCGTCTCCACGGACTACGACACGGCGGACCGGCTGTACTTTGAGCCCCTCTGCCCGGAGGATGTGGAGAACATTCTGGCGGTGGAGCAGCCCGTGGGCGTGGTGGTGGCCTTCGGCGGCCAGACGGCCATCAAGCTCACCGGCTTCCTGGATAAGCTGGGCGTCAAAATCCTGGGCACCAGCCAGGACTCCATCGATATGGCCGAGGACCGGGAGCGGTTCGACGCCTTGCTGGAGCGGTTCCAGATCAGCCGTCCCAAGGGCTGCGGCGTCCACAGTCTGGAGGAAGCCCTCCAGGCGGCGAACCGCCTGGGCTATCCGGTGCTCCTGCGGCCCAGCTACGTCATCGGCGGCCAGAACATGGTCATCGCCCACCGGGAGGAGGACGTCCGGGTCTACATGGAGAAGATCCTCTCCGGCGGCATTGAGAACCCGGTGCTGGT
>CAMEIU010000122.1 GCA_945918815.1 uncultured Clostridia bacterium | reverse complement strand
GAACTCAATCGCTTTTTTCTATACCCTTGGTCTCACATCAATTGTAACGCTACAGAAGTGGAAACAAAGGGAACGAAGCGCCCCTTGTAATTCGGCAGGGGATTCTTTATAATGAGTAGTATGATTGCAGGATAAGCTGGGATTTGACGATGAACAGCGTTCTGTAGGGCACGGCCACTGGACGTGCCGCATGCAGGCAGCTGCATCCCGGAACCAACTGCCAAACGGCGCGTCGGGTCGCGGTCCAGACCGGCCTCTCTTCCCCTTCGGGCAATTCACCCTCCCGCGCCCTACATTGGCAATACAACACCTCGTCAAAGCCCAATTTTGATTTCCCTCCGAAAGGAGTTGTTGTTCTCATGTATCAGCCTTTGGCCGACGAGCTGCGGCCGGTGGAGTTGGACGACGTCTGCGGGCAGGAGCATATCCTCGGCCCCGGCGCCCTGCTCCGCAGAATCATTGAGAGCGGGAAGATTCCCAATCTCATCTTTTACGGTCCCTCCGGCGTGGGGAAGACCACCGTGGCGAACATCATCGCCGCCAAGACCCAGAGAAAATTATGTAAACTAAACGCCACCACCGCGTCCTCCGGCGACATCAAGGACATTGTGGCCCAGCTGGACACGTTTCTGGCTCCCAACGGGATTCTGCTGTACCTCGACGAGATTCAATATTTCACCAAAAAGCAGCAGCAGACCCTCCTGGAGCACATTGAGAACGGCCGCATCACCCTCATCGCCTCCACCACGGAGAACCCCTATTTTTACGTCTACAACGCCATTCTGTCCCGGTCCACGGTCTTTGAGTTCAAGGCCATCGGGCCCGAGGCCGTGGCCAGGGCCATCCGGCGGGCCGTGGCCTATATGGAGCAGAAGACGGGCCTCAAGGCCCAGCTGGAGCCGGAGGTCCTGAGCCACATGTCCATGGCCTGCGGCGGCGACATCCGCAAGGCCGTCAACGCCGTGGAGCTGCTGTTCTCCGCCGGAATCGTGGAAAACGGCGTGATCCGCCTGACCCTGGAAGACGCCAGGGCCGTGACCCAGAGGTCGGTCATGCGCTACGACCGGGACGGGGACCAGCACTTCGACGTGGTGTCGGCCCTCATGAAGTCCCTCCGGGGCTCGGACCCGGATGCGGCGCTGCACTATCTGGCCCGGCTCCTGGAGGCGGGGGATTTGCAGGGGGCCTGCCGCCGGATTCTCTGCTCCGCCAGCGAGGACATCGGCATGGCCTATCCCCAGGCCATTTCCATTGTCAAGGCCTGCGTGGACACGGCCTTGCAGCTGGGCATGCCCGAGGCCCGCTTGCCCCTGGCCCAGGCCTGCATTTTATTGGCCACCGCCCCCAAGTCCAATTCCGTGGTGGCCTCCATGGACGCCGCCATGGCCGACGTGAAGGCCGGCATCACCGGCGCGGTGCCCAGAGAGCTGCAAAACGTCCACGCCGACGGCACGGGCTTCGAGCGGGAGCAGGGGTATTTATATCCCCACAGCTACCCCGGCCACTGGGTCCGGCAGCAGTATCTGCCCGACGAATTGAAGGACCGGAAATACTACGAATACGGCGACAACAAGACCGAGCAGGCGGCGAAGCGGTATTGGGAGGAGATCAAGAGGTAATGGACAATGGACAATTGATAATGAACAATTGACAATGAAGGTATCCGCTGACGCGGATGATTTGAATTCGCCTGTTCCAGGTGCTTCGTAGGGGCGGCTGTTAGCCGCCTGCATGGGGTGCGCAGGAGAATGTGGACACGGTTTTGGCGAAGCCGTCGTTGCCGTATTTCCAGGTGTCGATGTGTCCGGCGGTTTTGAAGTACCGGAGGGGCCTTTGGGGCAATGTGGCGGCGTCCAGCTTTCTCAGGGCCACCAGCTTGATTTTCAGCCGCTCTGGCAGGATGGATTTGATGTAGACCGACACGGCGTCCCCGGTCCGCAAATCGAAATTCGGCTCCGCCAGGCCGGACAGGTTGGGGGTCAATTCAATGAAGGCCCCGTAGTCCTTGACGCTGCGGACGATTCCCGGCACCGTCTGGCCCGGCTGGAACAGGGCGGCGTTTTCGGCCCAGGTGCCTAAAAGCTCCTTGTGGCTCAGCTGGATGCGCAGGCTGTCCGGGTCCCTGGAGCGGACCACGGCGAAAACCGGCTGGTCCTCCCGGAAGCGGTCCCGGCTGTGGGAGATCCGGGACACGGAGATATGCTCGATGCCCAACAGGGCGGGCAGGCCGCAGCCCACGTCGCAGAAGGCCCCGAAGCTGGCCAGGCTGGTGACCACGGCGGGAAGAATGTCTCCCGGCCGCCGGTTTTCAAAGAGAAAATTCCTGGCTTCCTCCTGGGCCAGACGGCGGGACAGCAGCGGCGTGCCATTGGGCAGAAATTCCACCACCCGGAAGCTGACGGCCTTGCCCACCCGGGAGAGAATGGCAATGTCCCGGGTCTCGCCCTCCAGAATGCCGATGGCGCATTCCTCCCTGGGCAGATGGCCGGTGCAGCAGCCCAGTTCCCCCAGAAGATCGTGCTTCTCGTCGCACAGCACCGCCGGGGCCTGGAGAATCGTCCCCTCGGCCTTGGCCCTTCGCAGCAGCTCCGGCGTGAAGCCGCCGCGCCTCAGGCCCATCCCCTCGGGAAGATAGTAGTTCATAAACATTCCCCCTTTTTCCATACACTATATGCAAAGGAAAGGCGGCGTTAACACATGGATGTTCGCTTACAGGATATTCTCGTCATGAAAAAAGCCCACCCCTGCGGCAGCAAGGAGTGGCTGGTCCTCCGCACCGGCATGGATTTCCGCCTCCGCTGCCAGGGCTGCGGCCACGAGGTCATGCTGCCGAGAAGCAAGGCGGAAAAGAATATCAGGCAGATTTTGAGAGACGGCCAGATTATGGAGAAATAACGAATCGCAGACAACACCGTAGGGGCGACCCTTGCGGTCGCCCGTGGGTACAGGCTTTCGGGCGGCCGCAAGGGCGCCCCTACGGCGTATTGCTCCTTGGGTGCAATTATTCGCTCGGTGCCTTGACATTTCATTTTCCCGGTGCTAAAATATCCCTCGGTACCAAGTAAATGAAAAGGCAAGTGATGCGACTTGAAACAACAGGAAGCGCGAACCCTGGAGGAGCAGCTGACGGGGCTGCTTCGGTTTTGCGGCAAGACGCTGCACCATGGCATGGGCGGCAAATGCAGCCAGGACCGGATTCTGATGCTGCTGAACCGCCACGGCACCGTGACCCAACGGGAGCTCATGGACATGATCGGCATTCAGTCCGGCTCCATGAGCGAGGTCCTGGGGAAGATCGAGGAAGCGGGCCTGCTGCGCCGGGTGAAGAATGAAACGGACAAGCGGAATGTGGACGTGATGCTGACGGAGGCCGGAACCCAGGAGGCCGCCTGGGTCCGCCAGCGCCGGGCGGAGCTGGAGGCTGCACTCTATGAGTCCCTCAGCGAGGAAGAGAAGACGCAGCTCATCGCCCTTCTGAGAAAACTGGCGGACGCCTGGCGCGCCGACGAGCGGATTCACACCTGCAAGCGGCCGCCGCAGGAAGGGGCGGAGCAGGGAAGATGAAAAAATACTGGCCCTCTGTCAAACAATACGCCCATTGCTTCCTCCTCGGCCCCCTGTTCATGATCGTAGAGGCCAGCGGCGAATTTGTTTTGCCCTATCTCAACGCCAACATCATCGACAAGGGCGCGGCCAACGGGGACATTCCCTACATCCTTCAGAACGGCCTGTACATGCTTTTGGTGGCCCTGGCCATGATCGCCGGCGGCGTCTTCGGCGCATACTACGCCATCAAGGGCTCGTCCCATCTGGCCGCCGACGTCCGGGAGAAGGCCTAAGCCAAGATTCAGATCTTCTCCAGCACCACCATCGACGATTTTTCCACCGGCTCTCTCATCACCCGGATCACCAACGACGTGACCCAGATTCAGAACTTCTGTCAGACCCTGCTCCGGGGCTGCTTCCGAAGCCCGGTCATGCTGGTGGGCGGCATCTGCATGTCCTTCGCCCTGAATCCCAGGCTGGCCCTGGTGATCTGCATCGTGGTGCCCATCCTGGCCCTGGCCATTGCGGTCACCATCCGCATCGCCTCGCCCCGGTATACGGTCATGCAGAACAAGCTGGACAGCCTCAACAATGAGATCAACGAGACCATCACCAACGAGCGGGTCATCAAATCCTTCGTCCGGGAGGAGCATGAGAAGCAGAAGTTCGCCAAGGTCAACGACGCTTTGATGGACAAGAGCATCTCCGCGTTGAAGATGATGATCCTCATGCAGCCCATCTCCGCCCTGGCCATCAACATCACCACCCTGGCCGTGGTCTGGATCGCGGGACGGTCCATCATGATCGGCGGCATGCAGATCGGCACCCTGACGGCGTTTATCACCTATCTCTCCCAGATTTTGACCGCCCTGAACTTCGTGGCCAATATCATTCTCCAGGGCACCCGCGCCGCCGCCTCGGACCGGCGGATCACCGAGGTCCTGAACGCCAAGGTGGATCTCAACGACGACCGGGCCGCCTGCAGGGACCGGACCATCGAGCGGGGCGAGATCGAATTTTGCGACGTGTCCTTCCGCTATTTCAAGCACAACACCGAGCCGGTGCTGGACCATGTGCGCCTCCATCTGCCTGCCGGGGCCTTTGTGGGCATCGTCGGCTCCACCGGCAGCGGCAAGACCACTCTGATCTCCCTGATTCCCAGGCTCTATGACGCCGACGGAGGACAGGTGCGGATCGACGGCGTGGACGTCCGGGACTACTCCCTCCATCACCTGCGGGAGCAGGTTTCGGTGGTGCTCCAGAAGAACACCCTGTTCTCCGGCACCATCGCGGAAAATCTCCGCTGGGGCAACGAGAACGCCTCCGACCAGGAATTGGCCTGGGCCTGCAAGGTGGCCCACGCCGAAGAGTTCATCCGCACCTTCCCCGACGGCTACGAAACGGAGCTGGAGCAGGGCGGAACGAATCTGTCCGGCGGCCAGCGGCAGCGGCTCTGCATTGCCAGAGCCCTTCTGAAGCGGCCGAAGATTTTGATTCTCGACGACTCCACCTCCGCCGTGGATACGGCCACCGACGCCGGAATCCGCAAGGCCTTCCGGGAGGAACTGCAGGGTATGACCAAGCTGATCATCGCCCAGCGGATCAACTCCGTCATGGACGCGGACCGGATCGTGGTCATGGACGGCGGGAAAATCGTGGACGTGGGACGGCACCAGGAGCTCATGGCCCGCTGCGTGCCCTACCAGGAGATCTATTATTCCCAGAAGGAGGAAGCGCAAGATGAATGAAGAACGCGCGGCGCGGCTTCAGAAGAAGTACGGCGCATCCTCCCAGAGCGGGCAGAAGAAGGAAATGACCCTGGTGAACCGGGGCCGGGGCATCTCGGCCCAGGGAAAGCCCAAGAACACCAGGGGCACCGTGGTCCGGCTGATGAAATATCTGGGCCGGGAGAAGAAGCTCATCCTTTTGGCCCTGTGCATGGTGGTCCTCTACACGGTCTCGTCCCTGGCGGCCTCCTATCTGCTGCGGCCCATCATCAACAAGTTCATCTATTTTGACCCTTCGGAGGCCGACCTGGGCAGCCGGATCGCCGGTCTGGCGGCGGCCCTGCTGGGCCTGGCGGCGGTCTACGCCGTGGCTGTGGCCACGCAGTGGCTCCAGCAGCGGATCATGCTCAGCGTGTCCCAGCGGTCCCTCTGCCGGATGCGCAAGGAGCTGTTCGACAAGCTCCAGACATTGCCCATCCGCTACTTCGACAACCATCCCACCGGCGACGTCATGAGCCGCTTTACCAACGACGTGGACGCCGTGGGCGAGATGCTCAACACCACCCTGGTCCAGATCTTCTCCGGCATCCTGACGCTGGCGGGCACCGTGTTTCTGATGCTGTACACCAATGTGATCCTGGGCATGATGACCATTCTCATGACGCCCCTGCTTGTCTTTGCCACAAAGCAGCTGGTCAAGCGGGGCCGCAAGGCCTACACGGCCCAGCAGAAGCGGCTGGGCGTCCTCAACGGCTTCGCCCAGGAGATCATCACCGGCCA
Source organism: uncultured Clostridia bacterium (assembly GCA_945918815.1). Taxonomy (GTDB): domain Bacteria; phylum Bacillota; class Clostridia; order Oscillospirales; family Oscillospiraceae; genus Avoscillospira. The sequence goes on along the minus strand of CAMEIU010000122.1, from coordinate 310 downwards.
GAAGGTGGTCAAGGTCTTCAACCATGAGGACGTGGCCATGGACGAATTCTCCTATCTGAACCACGAATTGATGGAGACCCAGATCAAGGCCCAGTTCCAGTCCTCGGTCATGGGCCCTGTGACCCACCAGCTGTGCAACGTGGGCTACGCATTGACGGCCTGCGTCGGCGCCATTCTGGTGGTGACCCGCGGCTTCGACCTGGGCGGCCTGACCGTGTCCATCAACTACACCCGCCAGTTCAACCGGCCCATCAACGAGATCTCCATGCAGATGAACAACGTGTTCTCCGCCCTGGCCGGTGCGGAGCGG
>CAMEIU010000121.1 GCA_945918815.1 uncultured Clostridia bacterium | reverse complement strand
CATCCGCTCGCCGTCCTGAATGTACTGGCCCATGGAGTGCAGGTCGGCCGTCAGGTCCACGGAGGCGGGGAAGATGCCGACGCCGTCCTTGCCCTCGGATTCGCCGTAGAGCTGCTTCCACCACTCGGCCATGAATCGGAAGGCGGGCTCGTAGGCGGCCAGCACCTCAATGCGCTTGCCCTGGCCGTAGAGGGCCTGCCGCTGGGCGGCGTACTGGGCAGCCACGCTGTCCGCGCCCTGGCTCAGACAGTCCTGACGCTCCAGGTCTGCGCCGTTCATGAGGGCCTCGATGTCGATCCCGGCTACGGCGATGGGCAGCAGGCCCACGGCGGTCAGCACGCTGTAGCGGCCGCCCACGTTGTCGGGCACCACAAAGGTCTCGTAGCCTTCCTTGTCGGCCAGGGTCTTCAAAGCGCCCCGAACCTTGTCGGTGGTGGCGAAAATGCGCTCTTTCGCGCCTTCCTTGCCGTACTTGTCCTCAATGAGCTGCTTGAAGACGCGGAAGGCAATGGCCGGCTCGGTGGTTGTGCCGGACTTGGAGATGACGTTGATGGAGAAGTCCCGGTCGCCGATCATGGCGATGGTCTCGGCCATGGCGTCGGCGGACAGGCCGTTGCCGATGAAGTACACGTCGGGGGTGTCCTTCTGGAGGGCGTTGTAGTTGGGGCTCTTCAGCAGCTCAATGACGGCCCGGGCGCCCAGATAGGAGCCGCCGATGCCGATGACCACCAGGGCCTTGGAATTGGCCTGAATCTTTTTGGCGGCCTGCTGGATACGGGCGAATTCTTCCTTGTCGTAGTCCACCGGCAGGTTGACCCAGCCGATGAAATCGTTGCCCGCGCCGGTGCCGTTGACCAGAGTGTCGATGGCAGCGGCGCAGCGGGCTTTGTCAGTCTCAGCGCAGAACGAAGCTGCGCCGGAGCGGTCTAATTTCAGCATAATAAAATTCCTCCTAAAGGTAGTTTATGAAGATTGGCTTTCGTAAGCATGTGGCGTTCAAAGCAACGCTGTCATTGCTGTGAGAAAGCACATGGCTCACTGTAGGGCGCGGCGACCCGACGCGCCGTGGGGCAGTTGGCCACAGGATGCAGTTGCCTGCATGCGGCACGTCCAGTGGCCGTGCCCTACATAGAGATTTTCATTCACCGTGACAGGTCAGGCGTTCCGGCTCAGCATGGCTGCGCCGATCATACCGGCGTCGTTGCCCATGACGGCGGGAACGATTTTCGCGTGGTCGGAGAAGAAGCATTTGGCGTCCACGTTCTTCCGCAGGGGCTCGAACAGGAATTCACCCGCGCCGCACACGCCGCCGCCGATGGCGATGACCTCCGGGTCCAGCAGGTGGATCATGGCGATGCAGGCGGAGCCCAGATGATCGATGAAGGCGTCAAAGACCGCTTTGGCCGCCGGATCCCCCTCCTTGGCACAGTCGATGACCAGCTTGGCGTCGACAGCCTTGGGGTCGCCGCCGGCGCGGGCCGCCAGCAGGCTATCGGGATGGGCCTCCATGGCGCGGACGCCGTCCCGGGCGATGGCCGTGGCGGAGCAGTAGGCCTCAATGCAGCCCTTGTTGCCGCAGGTGCAGGCTTCGCCGCCTGCCACCAGGGGCATATGACCAAGCTCCACGCCCTGCTTTTTGCCGCCGGAGAACATCTTGCCGCCCAGGATCAGGCCGCCGCCGACGCCGGTGCCCAGGGTGAACAGAACCGCCGTCTGGCAGCCCACGAAGGCGCCCCGGCCCAGCTCCGCCAGGCCCGCGCCGTCAGCGTCGTTGGCAAGGAAAACGGGCGTGCCGCCGAAGGCTTCCTGCAGCTGCGCCCGCAGGGGAACGTTGTGAAAGCCCAGATTATAGGCGTTGAGGACCACCGCACCGGTGGGGTCGATGCTGCCGGGGACGATGACGCCCACGCTGTCCACGGCCTCCATGCCGCAGCCCTGGGCCTCGGTCAGCCTGCGGCATTCCGCCGCGATCTGCGCCGCCACCGCCGCGCCGTCCAAATGGGGAAAAGGAATGGAAGAACGGCGGACGATGTTCAGCTGATCGTCCACAAGGCCGATTTTGATGTTGGTTCCGCCGATGTCCACGCCGATTTGGTACATGGAATCACTCCTTGTATAACATAATGATCTCCTTTATTATCCATCAAAACCGGTCCCCCGTCAAGGAAAATGTTCCAGGCCCATTGGCAATTTCCGAATCATGTGATAAAATGCATGTGACAATTTTGAGAAGGAGGCAGCTTATGCCTGTACTTTCGCATTTACAGCCAGCCAATGTGCTGCATTATTTTGAAGAACTCTGCGCCATTCCCCACGGCTCCGGCAATACCAAGGCCATCAGCGATTACTGCGTGCATTTTGCCAGGGAGCGGGGCCTGCAGGTCTGGCAGGACGAGAGCAACAACGTGGTCATCGCCAAGGAGGCCGCGCCGGGCTATGAGAGCGCCCCGACCATGATTCTCCAGGGCCATCTGGACATGGTCTGCGAGAAGACGCCGGACTGCGGTCTGGATCTGACAAAGGACGGCCTGCGGCTTCGGACCGACGGTGAATGGGTCTGGGCCGACGGCACCACATTGGGCTCCGACGACGGCATCGCCGTGGCCATGGCCCTGGCTATCCTGGATGACAATGATTTGCCCCATCCAAGGCTGGAGGCCGTGTTCACCGTGGACGAGGAAACCGGCATGCTGGGCGCGGTGGCCCTGGACCCCTCCATGCTCCGGGGACGGCTGCTTTTGAATGTGGATTCTGAGGCCGAGGGCGTACTGACCGTCTCCTGCGCCGGCGGCATCCGGGCCAACTGCCATGTGCCGGTGGAGCGGGAAGCCACCGGCGGCGTCCTGTGCACGCTGGAGCTGGGCGGCCTGGTGGGCGGCCACTCCGGCGTGGAGATCAACAAAGGCCGTGCCAATTCCAACGTCCTCATGGGACGGCTGCTCTACGGCCTCTCCCGGGAGATTCCCGCCCGGCTGGTGACGCTCCAGGGCGGCCAGGCGGATAACGCCATCGCCCGGAAGACCACCGCCACCCTGCTGGTTCCGGCGGAAGAAGCGGAGCGGGCCAGAGCGTTGACTGCCTCCTATGAGGCCGTGTTCCGCCATGAATATCAGACGGCGGACCCGGAGATCGCCATCTCCTTTGCTTCGGAGCCTGTGGAGCAGGCCCCGGCCCTGACCCTGGCCGCCACGGCCCGGGTGACGTCTGCCCTGATGCTGCTGCCTGCGGGCATTCAGTCCATGAGCATGGACATTCCCGGCCTGGTCCAGACCTCCCTGAACATGGGTATGCTGCGCCTGGAGGAAGGGGAGGCTGTGGCCACCTTCTCGGTCCGCAGCGCCCTGGCCTCGGAGAAGACCATGCTGTGCAATCGCATGGAGTGCCTGGCGTCCCTGCTGGGCGGCCATGTGACCTATTCCGGCGACTATCCCGCCTGGGAGTATAAGAAAGACTCCAAGCTTCGGGAGCTGGTGGCCGATACCTATGAACGGCAGACCGGCAAGAAGCCTGTCATCGAGGCCATCCACGCCGGCCTCGAGTGCGGCGTTCTCATCGGCAAGATGCCGGACCTGGACTGCATCTCCCTGGGCCCCGACCTGCAGGAGATTCACACGGTCCGGGAGCGGATGAACGTGGCTTCCGTGGGCAGAACCTATGCGCTGGTTTGCGAGGTGCTGCGCCGGGCGAAGGAGCTGTAACCCATGACGCGGACGGAATTTCAACAACTGACGGCCCGGGGACCGGTGCTCCTGGACGGCGCCACCGGCTCCAACCTGATGAAAGCCGGACTGCCCCGTGGAGCCTGCGCTGAGACCTGGATTCTGGAGCATCCCCAGGTGATGGAAAATCTACAGCGGCAGTATGTGGAGGCCGGCAGCCGGATCGTCTATGCGCCGACCTTCACGGCCAACGCTGTGTATCTGGGCCAGCACGGTCTCGAGGACCGGGTCCGGGAGATCAACGAGAAGCTGGTGGCCCTGAGCCGCCGGGCGGTGGACGGCAAGGCCTGGGTGGCCGGAGACATGACCACCGTGGGCACGCCGGATGTGCCCTATGAGCGGATGCTGGAGGTCTACACCCAGCAGGCCCAGGCCTTGGCAGAGGCAGGGGCAGACCTGTTCGTCATCGAGACCATGATGGGCCTGGAGGAGACCATGGCCGCATTGGAGGCCTGCCGCACGGTGTGCGAGCTGCCGGTCCTTTGCTCCTTCTCCGTCACGGGAGACGGCATGCTCTACTTCGGCGGCAGTGTCTATGACGCAGCGCCCCAGCTGGAGGGCTTCGGGGCCGACGCCGTGGGCGTCAACTGCTCTTCTGGTCCCGACCAGATGGAAACGGTGGTTCGGAGCCTGGCGGAGATGCTGACGGTTCCGGTCATTGCCAAGCCCAACGCGGGCATGCCCACCATCGACGAGCTCGGAGAGGCCCACTACTCCATGCGGGCCGTGGAATTCGGACAGCATATGAAAAAGCTCCGGGAAGCCGGCGCGTCTCTCCTGGGCGGCTGCTGCGGCACCGACCCGGATTATATCCGCGCATTGCGTGTTTCCCTGTAGGGACTGTTATAAAAGTCTGATGTTGTTGTGAAAAAGGGGTCGTAGGGGCGGCTAATAGCCGCCCCTACAGAGTATGCGCCATAAATATTTCACAAAGTTAACAATCTGTTTACGCAAAATCAAAACGGCGGCGCTATAATAGCACGGTTCGCATATCCCGCAAAACTTTATTTCGTGGAGGAGCCATGGATTTTTATCAGCAATTTGTCACGGAACGCTACGATGAAAACGGCGTTCTGACGGAGTTTTCTCTGCATTATCCGGAAAATTTTAACTTTGGATACGACGTCGTGGACGCCCTGGCGAAAAAGGATCCCAATAAACGCTGCATGGTCTGGTGCGACCAGCAGGATCGGGAGCGGATCTTCACCTTTGGAGAGATGTCCCGTCTCAGCAACCAGGCGGCCAACGTGCTGCGCGCCCATGGAATTAAAAAGGGCGACCGGGTCATGCTGCTCTTAAAGCGCAATTATGAGTATTGGTATGTCATTGTGGCCCTGCACAAGCTGGGCGCCGTGGCCATTCCTGCCACCCACACCCTGATGCAGAAGGACCTGGAGTACCGCATCGACGCGGTGGACGTGTCCGCCATCGTGGTAACCGCCGATCGCAGCGACGCTCCGGCGGAGCTGGACAAGTGCAAGGAAAACCATGTGAAAAAGTTCATTGTCCGTGGTCCCAGACCCGGTTATGTGGACTTTACCGCGGAAATGGAGAAAGCCTCCGAGGAACTGGAGCGGGTGCCGACTCTGGCCAGGGAGCCCATGCTGCTCTATTTCACCTCCGGTACCACCGGCGAGCCCAAGGCCGTCATGCACGACTATACCTACGCTCTGTGCCACATCCCCACCGCCAGGCACTGGCAGAACGTCCGGAAGGACGGGCTGCACCTGAGCGTGTCCGACACCGGTTGGGGCAAGGCCTCCTGGGGCAAGATTTACGGCCAGTGGCTCTGCGAGGCGCCGATTCTGGTCTATGACTACGACCAGTTCGATCCCAAGACTCTGATGGAGGTCATCCGCAAGTATCAGGTGACCACCTTCTGCGCACCGCCCACGATCTACCGCTTCTTTGTCAAGCGCGGCATCACCCCCGGCGCCTTCGACAGCGTCAAAGACGCGGTCACCGCCGGTGAGGCCATGAACCCGGAGGTGGCAAGGCTCTTTGAGGCGCAGACCGGCCTGAAGCTGCGGGAGGGCTTCGGCCAGACCGAGTCCGTGCTGATGATCGGCGACCTGGTGGGCCAGACCCACCGGCCCGGCTCCATGGGCAAGCCCACGCCCCTGTACCATGTGGAGATTCTCAAGGAGGACGGGACCTATGCCGGTCCCGGCGAGCAGGGCGAGATCGTGGTGGTCCCCGCCGCCGACGGCTGCCATCACGGCGTGTTCATGGGTTACTGCGGCGACGACGAGACCTATGCGGAGGTCTGGGAGGGCGGCGTGTACCACACCCGCGACCTGGCCTATCAGGACGAGGACGGCTATATCTGGTATTTGAGCCGCACTGACGATGTCATCAAGTCCTGCGGCTTCCGGGTCAGCCCCTTCGAAGTGGAGAGCGTCCTGATGCAGCATCCGGCAGTGCTGGAATGCGCCGTCACCGGCGTGCCGGACCTGGGCCGCGGCTGGAGAATTAAGGCCACCATTGTCCTGACCGACGGCTATGTCGGCAGCGGCGACCTGTCCCGCCAGTTGCAGCAGTTCGTCCTGCAAAACACCGCCTCCTACAAGTGCCCCAAGATCTTTGAGTATGTAAAGGAAATGCCCAAGACCATCAGCGGCAAAATCCGAAGAGTGGAAATCCGCCAGCGGGACCAGGAGAAGCAGTAAAAACAGACGCACCTTTGCCGTGTGCCGATAAGACAGTAATTTGAGGAAACTACAAAATCGGCATCTGC
>CAMEIU010000120.1 GCA_945918815.1 uncultured Clostridia bacterium | reverse complement strand
ATAGGTGAACCCGTGCCGCTCGGCCCAGCGGGTGTACATGCGGTAGAGCATCTGGCACCAGTCCTGGGCCTCGGTGCCGCCTGCGCCGGCCTGGAAGGATACCAGGGCGTTGTTACCGTCGTATTCACCGGTCAGGAGGGTTTCGAGACGCGCTTCCTCCATCTTCTCTTCCAGTTCCGCATACCCGGCGGACAGCTCGTCCAGCATGGAGTCGTCGTTCTCCTCGATGGCCATTTCGCAGATGGTCATGAGATCGTCCCAGGCGGACAGCATCTTCTCATACCGCTCCACCTTGGCCTCCAGCTGACGGCTCCGCTTCATGACCTTCTGGGAGATCTCCTGGTTGTCCCAGAAGCCGTCGGACTCGATTTGGGCGTGGAGCCGCTCCAACTCTTCCTTGCAGGCGCCCAGGTTCAGAGAATCCGAAAGCCCCTCCAGCTTGGGCCGGAGCCCGGTCAGCTTCACCTTATATTCGTCAAATTCAATCATACTCATAATTCAAACCACGCTCTATCAAAAATTGCCCTACCATTATACAGAAAAAAACGGAGTCTGTAAAGGGAAAAAGCATGAAATCTTCCCAAAACCGTCCCGGATTGACAACCCCCGAGGACGCTGATAGAATAAAACACAGCACAACCCTCCGCGCTCCATGCGGGCGGCTGATAGCCGTCCCTACAGGGGGCATGAGGGCTTTCTGCAAAGGAAAGGATGAATCCCTTGAACCGCAAACAGATCATGATCGTGGATGACGACGTGCCCATTGGGGACATGCTGGAAGAGATGCTGGCCAAGGAGGGCTATCATGTCACCCGGGCCTATTCCGGCACCGAGGCGCTGCTGCTTCTTGCAAAGGCGCGGCCGGACCTGGTCCTGCTGGATCTGATGCTGCCGGGGCTCTCCGGGGAGGAAACGCTGCCGAAGCTGCGTGGGGTTCCGGTCATCGTGGTCAGCGCCAAGGTGGACGTGCAGGATAAGGTCAATCTGCTGCTCGGCGGCGCGGCGGACTATGTCACCAAGCCCTTCGACACCCAGGAGCTGCTGGCCCGAATCGTCGCAGCCCTCCGAAAAAGCGCGGCTGCCAGCCCGGTCCTGACCTTTGAGGACCTTTCCCTGGACACCCTGGCCCACACGGTCACCGCGGCTGGGCAGCCGGTCCATCTGACCCGGACCGAGTACGCCATTCTGAAGCTGCTGCTGCAAAATCCAACGCAGGTCCTGGCCAAGTCCGTGCTGCTGGACCGTATCGGCGGCGACACGCCGGACTGCACCGAAAGCTCGCTGAAAATCCACATGAGCCACCTTCGGAAAAAGCTTCGGGAGGCCGGCGGCCGGGAGTATATCGAGGCTGTCTGGGGCATCGGCTTTAAAATGAAGGCGGAATCTTGACCAAATCTTAACCGTTTTCTTTTCCGCTCTCTTAACCCCTGTCCGCTACAATGGGGGCATCAAATCAAAAGGAGGCCCCATATGGACAATATTCTGACAACCAATGGCCTGTGTAAGCAGTACCGGCAGTTCCGGGCTTTGAACGGCCTTTCCATGCACGTGCCCAAAGGCGCGATCTACGGCTTCGTCGGCAAGAATGGCGCGGGCAAGACGACGCTCATCCGCCTGATCTGCGGCCTGCAGGAACCCAGCTCCGGCAGCTTCACCTTCTACGGTGTGGAAAACGGAGATCCCAACATGGTCAAATCCCGCCGCCGCATGGGCGCGGTGGTGGAGACGCCGTCCATCTACCTGGACATGACGGCGGAGGAAAACTTGAAGCAGCAGTACCGGATTCTTGGCCTGCCGTCCTTCGACGGTATCCCGGACCTGTTAAAGCTGGTGGGCCTGGGGGACACGGGCAAAAAGAAGGCCCGGAATTTTTCCCTGGGCATGAAGCAGCGGCTGGGCATCGCCATCGCCCTGGCCGGGGACCCGGATTTCCTGGTGCTGGACGAGCCGGTCAACGGTCTGGATCCCCAGGGCATCATTGAAATGCGGGAACTGATTTTGAAACTGAACCGGGAAAACCAGATCACCGTGCTGATCTCCAGCCACATCCTCGACGAGCTGTCCAAATTGGCGACCCACTATGGCATCATCGACCAGGGCCGCATGGTCAAGGAGCTCAGCGCGGTGGAGCTGGAGGCCGCCTGCCGCAAGTGTATGCGCCTGGAGGTGTCCGATGTAAAAGCCCTGGCCCGGGTCCTGGACGGCATGGGCGTGGAATATCAGATTTTATCCGACACCCATGCGGACGTGTTCGCCAAGATGAACGTCTCCCGGTTGAGCCGCGCTTTGGATCAGGCGGGCTGCGAGCTGGTATCCATCCAGGAGCGGGACGAGAGCCTGGAGAGCTACTATGTGTCCTTGGTGGGAGGTGGCAGTCATGCGTAAGCTGCTTTCCGCCAATTTCTCCCGGCTCCGGCGGGACAAGATCTTCTGGATCATGCTGCTGGTGACCCTGGTCTTCAGCCTGCTGTATACATGCAACAGCATCCGTTCCGCGCAGGCCATGATCGGGAGCGGCTATGTGGTGAGCCTGGACGACTATTACTTTCAGCTGGCCCCCTTCGCCGGTCTGGTCTTTTCCATCTACATCAGCCTGTTCCTGGGCGCGGAGATCGGCGACGGCGTTCTGCGGAACAAGCTGATCGTGGGCCACACCCGCACCCAGGTGTATTTGGCCAATTTCCTGACCTGCTTCCTGGCCTGCCTGGGCTTCCTGGCGGTATGGCTCCTGGCCGGGCTGCCTGGCGTCTCTTTGATCGGCCCCTTCGACATGGGCTGGACCGGCTATTTTGTCTATGTGTGCCTGGCGGCCTGTGTGACCGCCGCCTTCACGGCCGTCTTCACCTTCGCCGGAACCATGTGCAACAACAAGGCCCTGACCGTGGTGGTGACCCTGGTGGTCTGGCTGGTGCTGCTGCTGGCGGCCAGCGGCATGTACGACCGCCTCTGTGAGCCGGAGATGCAGGGCGGCGTGGTCCTGGTGACGGAGACCAATCAGCTGGAGATGCTGGACCCGACGCCCAATCCCATGTATCTCGGCGGCACGGCCAGAAAGGCGGTGGAGTGCCTGATGGACCTTCTGCCCACAGGCCAGGCCACCCTGATGGCCAATGCGGAGATCGAGCATCCCCTGCGGGCGCTGCTGTTCTCTCTGTTGCTGACCACATCTGTCACCGGCCTGGGCCTGGCCTGCTTCCGTAAAAAAGATATAAGGTAGGGAAGATTATGGAATATCTGCCGTGGGCCCTTGCGGCCGTCTTCGGATTGCTTGCGGCCGTTTTACTGGTCAAAATCCGTCTGCTGCAAAAGGGCGCGGACGAGATCGCGGAAGACTTTGCCCAGCGGCTTGCGACGGATACCAATACGGTGATCGGCCTCTCCACCCGGGACCGGCATATGCGGAAGCTGGCTGCGTCCATCAACGTGCAGCTCCGGCTCCTGCGGCAGCAGCGACGCCGGTATCTCATGGGCGACCGGGAATTGAAGGAGGCCGTCACCAACATCTCCCACGACCTCCGCACGCCTCTGACCGCCATCTGCGGCTATCTGGATCTGCTGGCGCGGGAGGACAAGTCCGAGACTGTGGCCCAGTATCTATCCCAAATCGAAAACCGGACGGAGGCCATGAAACAGCTGACCGAGGAACTGTTCCGCTATTCGGTGATCCTCTCCACGGAGAATCTGGACCTGGAGCCGGTGAACGTGGGCGGCGTCCTGGAGGAAAGCGTCGCCGGATTCTACGCAGCCCTGACGGAGCGGGGAATCGAACCGGTCATTCAAATGCCGGAGGGGCACGTGGTCCGCTCCCTCAACAAGGCGGCCCTGGCCCGGATTTTCAGCAATCTGCTCAGCAATGCTTTAAAATACAGCGACGGCGATCTGGAAATCACCCTCCTGGAGACCGGGGAGATCACCTTTTCCAACCATGCCTCCCGTCTGGACGAGATTCAGGTCGGCCGCCTGTTCGACCGGTTCTTCTCCGTGGAATCCGCCCAAAACGCCACCGGCCTGGGCCTCTCCATCGCCAAGACCCTGGCGGAACAGATGCACGGAACCATCACGGCCCACTACGCCGCCGGAACCCTGACCGTCCGCCTCCGGTTCCCGGAAACATAACGCACCCTCGTGCCTGATCCGTAGGGGCGGCTATCAGCCGCCCGTCCAAGGCACGAGGGTGCTTTTCAAATCATCTTAGCAGCCGAAGCCGAACAGCTGGCAGAGAATCTGCCAGATCTGGCTGCAATCAAAGTTACACATCTTGCTGACCTCCTGCATGTATTTGCCTCGCGAAGACAATAAGATTGTAACCGATTTGTAACTATTTTGCAAATGTAAATCTTTCCAGCGCTTATTCACCCAGGAGACGGAGATAGTGGTTAGCCTCCCGCAGGACGTGGTCAGCCAGCAGGGGAAGGATGATGGAGCGAATCTGACAGGCTTCGATGCCTTCCACACCTGCCTGTTTGAAGTCCCGGAATTTCTCTGTGAGCATTTGGGCGCCGCCGCCCATGGCCCGGCTGTTGACCGCCAGCAGACGGCGGTAGTCCGCCGCAAAGTCGTCCGCCGTGTGGATCAGGGTCTCTTCACTGGGGTCCAGCAGGCCGCGGATGAACAGGGCGTGCTCCATCATGATCTGATTCCAGAACGGCTCTCCATCCTGTGGCTCCTGACAGCCTTTCTGTTCCTGCCCTTCCAGCTGCATCAGATGCGATCGGTAGAGGCGGGCCTCCCGGAGAATATGTTCGATGAGCAGCGGGTAATTGGATGTAAACAGCCTGCACGCAAGCACGTTTCGGAGAATCCGCTCCTTCAAAGCAATCAGGCGGTTCACCAGCTGCAAGCCGTCCCGGTTCAGCTGCCGCACCTGCCCCTGAAGCCCCTGGGAGATCCGCAGGCCGTCGCAACATTCCCGGCCCTTCAGCTGCTTTTCCCGGGCCGTCAGCCGCCGGTCCAGGAAGGTGCCGGTCAAATGTTGGGTCTGCTGCTCGGCCTGATCGGTAAATTCCGTGACGATCTCCCCGGATTCCAGCACCCGGCAGCGAACGACGCAATTGCTGAGAGAAATGGCCCTGGAAAGCAGCGTCTCGAACCGCCGCAGCAGGAATTCGCTCTCCTTTGCCAGGTCCCCATTGGGCGGCAGGAACCCCACCTTCAGGAAAAACGCGTGCTCCTTCATGATCCGCGCAAAAAACAGATGGTTCTCCAGGGAATGCACGAGATACGTCTGTGTCTGATCCATTCTCAAGCCTCCTTCAGACAAAATGACATGGCATAGTATATGCAGGAAGGTTCCGCCTCGTGTCCCGGATCGGGAACACGAGGCGGAGCTGTTATCTGCAGAGGTCCCGGATGAAAGCCAACTCGTTTCGCAGCGCCTGGGACAGGGCGCGCTCCAGGACCTCGTCCGTCTGAATCAGACGGCGTATGTCGTCGGTGTGGGATACGGCCTCCTGGAGCAGACTCGCCAGGGTATTCAGACTCCTGGCCGCCGCATGCCCCTGGTCGGCCGCACAGCGCAGAAGCTGGCAGCAGTCCCTCCGGCAGCCGTTCTGATATGCAAAGCTGCCCATGCGGTCATCCTCCTTCCGGATCGAAATGAAAATCAACAAGCTGGAAAATTGGAATTTGTAGGGCAATTGAGGTTTGCAGAAGCTCAAAGCCTTCCCCTTGAGGGGAAGGTGGCGCGAAGCGCCGGATGAGGTGGAAAAGGGCTGCGAATTCGCCGGAAGTTCCTGCAAATCGCACATTTTTCCGCACACCTCATCAGCCTCACTTCGTTCGGCAGCTTCCCCTCAAGGGGAAGCCATAGGCGCTCCCGCGCCAGTGCATCACCTTGCCAAATCCCAATTTGTCGCTTTTTCAATCTTTGATTACGAATCGGATCGCAGCCATATTTTATTCGGACCGGGAGCGGGCCCCGGTCCTTGGTTTGCTTATTTGCGGCAGGGCGGTTCCTCATGACAGGGAGGACCGTCGTGGTGCTCCTCGTCGCGGCAGCCTTCTCTGGGGCAGAGGCAGTCGTGGAACAGGTCCAGCTTCAGCTGCAGCGCCAGCTCCAGCCGGGTCACGGCAGAGATGACCCGCTCGACGCTCTTGTCGATTTGGACCAGGTCGTCCAAGTCGGAGCCGCACAGCTCCGTGGCCTTCTCGATTTTCTCGTGCTCAGCTTCCAGAATGCGGGCCAGAGCCTCTTGCTCTTCCGCGACAGATTCAATCAGCTCCGTGATGGCCTTGCAGCGGCTGTCGTCACGGCGGGAATGGGGGTTCATATTGTCCATTGCATGATCGTCCTTTCATGGATGACTATGCCTGACGGCACATTTCATTCTATGCGGCCTGCGCCGCCTTGGCACAAATTCCCCTTGACAAATGAATTAGAATGAATATAAGAAATTTAGAATAATTCTAAAATGATAGGCACGATGTGAAATGACGAAATATATGCGCCTCAATATCACTCGTGGTCATGCCCTTGGCGTACATGGACAGAATCTTTTCCTCAATAT
>CAMEIU010000119.1 GCA_945918815.1 uncultured Clostridia bacterium | reverse complement strand
CGCCGACGTGGAGGCCTTCGCCCAAGGCATCCTGTTGAAGGACGGCGACCAGTGCCTGCCGGCCCGGCTGCTGCCCCAGGGGCCGGGCAGGAGCATCGTGGAGGTTCGGGAAGGGAAGTACCACCAGGTCCGCCGGATGCTGGCCTCCCGGGGCATGCCGGTCACCTATCTCAAGCGGATCTCGGAGGGGGGCCTGGAGCTGGGCGATCTTCCCCTGGGCCAGACGCGGGAGATCCCGGCGGAGGCCGCGGAGCAGGCCCTGTTCCCGGAATGAATGGTGAACTTGCACATGCCCCATATCACGAGTTTTCCCCCGGTTCCTGCCGCCGATTTAGCGCAAATGACGAAAAATTTGAAAAATAGCACAAAAAACCCATGAAAATTTGAAATAAACTGTCAATGCCCTCTTGAAAAATGGACAATCAAGATGTATTATGTCAATAAGGCTTTGTGTAAAAGTATTGTTAACTTGTTGGAGGAGGGCGTATTCATGTCCAGCCGTATTTTTCAAAGTGTGATTGTCCAGATGAAAGAAGCCACAGACCGCGTGATCGGCGTCATTGACGCGGATGGCAACGTGGTATCCTGCAGCGAAACTGCCATGATCGGGGAAAAGTGGCCGGAAGCTGTGATTCGTCTCAACAGCGCGCCGGATTCTATGGTTGTGGTGGAGAAGAAAACTCTGAAGCCTCTCATCAGTTGGAGCGCCTATTTTGACTATGCCGTGTTCGTGGAAGGAGATGACGAAGCGGCCAAGAGCATCTGTATCATGGCCTACGTGGCCCTGAACGGCGCCAAGACCTACTACGAAGAAAAGCATGACAAAGGAACCTTTGTCAAAAATATCATCACCGACAACATTCTGCCCGGTGATATCTACATCCGCGCCAAGGAGCTGCATTTTGCCACCGATCTGCCCAGAGCCGTGCTGCTGATCCGGCAGGTGGGCCGGGCCGATGTGGCCGCCGTGGACGTGTTGCAGGGCATGTTCCCCGACAAGCAGCAGGACTTTGTCCTGAACATCAACGAAACCGACATCGCCGTGGTCAAGCAGATCACGGCCAACACCGATACCAGCGAGCTGGTCAAGCTGGCCCAGAACATTGAGGAGACCCTGAAGACCGAGCTGTTCATCAAGACTGTCATCGGCATTTCCACCGTGGCGGGCCATCTGCGCGAGCTGGCCGACGCCTATAAGGAGGCCCAGACCGCCATCGAGGTGGGCAAGGTCTTCGACACCGAGAAGAGCATCATCACCTATGAGAACCTGGGCATCGGCCGTCTCATCTACCAGCTGCCCACCACCCTGTGCGAGATCTTCCTGTCCGAGGTGTTCAAGAAGAATTCCATCGATTCCCTGGATCAGGAGACCCTGTTTACCATCAACAAGTTCTTTGAAAACAACCTGAACGTTTCCGAGACCTCCCGGAAGCTGTTCGTCCACAGAAACACCCTGGTCTACCGCCTGGAGAAGATCAAGAAGCTCACGGGCTTGGACCTGCGTGAATTCGACCACGCCATCATCTTCAAGGTGGCCCTGATGGTCAAGAAATACCTTGCATCCCGGGAGAACCGTCTGGTCTGACGGCCCGTCCGGGAAGACCGGAGAGTACAATGATTGAATTTAGAAATGTATACAAGGTCTACGAGCCAGGGACCCGCGCCCTCAACGGCGTGTCCCTGAAAATCGAGGACGGCGAGTTCGTATTCCTGGTGGGACCGTCTGGTTCCGGCAAATCCACCATCATCAAGATTCTCACCGCCGAGCTGCAGCCGACCTCCGGCAGCGTGTTCGTCAACGGCTTCACCCTGGAGAAGATTCGCCGCAGCGCCGTGCCCTATATGCGCCGGACCCTGGGCGTCATCTTCCAGGACTTCCGCCTCATCGACAACAAGTCCGTCTATGACAACGTGGCCTTCGCCATGCGGGTCATCGGCGCGTCGGAGAAGGAGATCAAGAAGCGGGTCCCCTATGTGCTGGAGCTGGTAGGTCTGGAGAACAAAAGCCGCCGTCTGCCCCATGAGCTGTCCGGCGGCGAGCAGCAGCGTGTGGCCATCGCCCGGGCCCTGGTCAACAATCCCAACATGATCATCGCCGATGAGCCGACCGGCAACCTGGACCCGGCTCGTTCCCTGGAGATCATGATGCTCCTGGAGCAAATCAACGCCCTCGGCACCACCGTCATGGTGGTCACCCACGAGAAGGAACTGGTGAACCGCTTTACCAAGCGCGTGGTCGCCATCGACGAGGGCAGGGTTATCAGCGACGGAATGGACGGGTATTACGCATATGAAGAAGAATAATATCGGTTATCTGCTGCGGGAGGGCGTCCGCGGCGTTTTCCTCCATGGCTTCATGTCCTTCGCCGCCATCTGGGTCACGGTGGCCTGCCTGTTGATCATGGGTACCTTTGGCCTGGTTTTGTTCAATCTCAATGAGATGATTCTGGAGCTGGAGAAGGAAAACGAGGTTATGGTGTACATCGACGAGGATTACTCCGAGTCCGAGGCCAAGAGCGTCGGCTCCCAGATCAATATGATCACCAACGTCCATAAGGCTGAGTTTGTCTCCCGGGAGGAGGCGCTGGAGAACTTTTTGGACCAGATGGGGAACGAGTCCGTGTTCGACGGGCTGGCTTCCGACACACTCCGGGACCGCTTTGTGGTCTCCATGGAGGATAATTCCAAAATGAAGGAGACCTGCAAGGAGATCGAGCAGATCGAGGGCGTGGCGGAAATCAGCGCCCACTACGAGATTTCCGAGGGCTTCCAGACCATCCAGCGGGTCCTGAACATCGCCTCCGCCATCATCATCACGGTCCTGTTCGTGGTGTCCATGCTGATCATTTCCAACACGGTCAAGCTGGCCATGTATGACCGCAAGGACGAGATCGGCATCATGAAGATGGTCGGCGCTACCAACGGCTTTATCCGCTGGCCCTTCGTGGTGGAGGGCTTCATCCTGGGCTTCCTGGCGGCTGTCATTGCGTTCTTTATGCAGTGGGGTCTCTACAATCTTTTGGATACCCGGATCACTGCCGCCGACAGCCTGAACCTGATCCATCTGGTGCCGTTTATCGACGTCATTGAAATCGTCGCTATCTGCTATGCCGTGGTGGGCTTTGTGGTCGGCGTGTTCGGCAGTGTGCTGTCCATCCGCAAGTTCCTCAAGGTTTGAATCATTCGGAAATCACGGAATTCACTTGTAGGGGCGGCATATTTGCCGCTCGAAAGGTTCCGACACACACTGCAAATACCTGCAACGGGACGCATATATGCGTCCCCTACAGTGAGAAATCTGTTTTTTCGCATTGGAGAAATATCAACTATGAATTCTGCAAACAACCAAAAGAAATCCAAGCGCATCAACTGGAAATCCCTGATCGCCATTGTCCTGTGCGCGCTGATGCTGGGCTCCCTGCTGACCGGCGCGCTGCTGACCATGGTTTCCGCCGCGTCCTCTTCTGAAATTCAGAAGGAGATCAACGCCCTGAAAAAGCAGGCCCAGGAGATTGCCGACGAAAGCGACCGGCTGGAAGCCGAGCTGGCGGAAAACGCCTCCAGGACCCAGACGACCATCGAGCAGAAATCCGCCATCGACCAGCGAATCCATGTGACCGAGGCGGAGATTCAGAACGCCAACGACCAGATCCAGCAGTACAGCCTCCTGATTGCTGAAAAGCAGTCGGAGCTGGAGGAAGCCCTGGACCGGCAGGCGGCCATGAGTGAAACCTATAAGGAACGTCTGCGGGCCATGGAGGAGACCGGCACCGTGTCCTACTGGTCCATCCTATTCAAGGCCAGCAGCTTTTCCGATCTGCTGGACCGTATCGACATGATTCAGGAGGTGGCCGAGGCTGACCAGAAGATGCTGCAGGAAATGACCCTCATGGCCGAGGAAATCCAGGCCGACCGGGAATCTCTGGAGGCGGAAGTGACCGCGCTGGAGGAGACGAAAGTCGGCCTGGCCGAAATGGAAGTGACGCTGCAGGAACAGCGGGCTCAGGCCGACGTTCTGTTGCTGCAGCTGGCCCAGGAGGAAGAACAGCTCAGCGGCGAATTCCAGGCCAACAAAGAGGCGGAAGCAGATGTGCTCGCCCTGGTCCTGGAGGCCCAGGCGGAGTATGAAAAAGCCCTGTCTGCCGAAGAGGCCGCTCGCCTGGCCGAGCAGAACAAGAACAACGTGGCCGGCGGCTCCGGCAGCTCCAATGTGACGCCCAGCACCTCCGGCTTCGCGAATCCCTTGAATTATATCTCCGTCACCTGCGCCTACGGCTGGCGGACCCATCCGGTCTGGGGCTATCAGAGCTTCCACACCGGCGTGGACCTGGCCGCCAATCAGGGCGATCCCATCTACGCCGTTGCCGCCGGTACGGTCACCACGGCCACTTACCAGGAGGCCTACGGCTACTGTGTGGAAATCAGCCACGGCAATGGTTACGGCAGCTTTTACGGGCATATGACCAAGTATATCGTGTCCGTGGGCGACTATGTCTCCCAGGGACAGGTCATCGGTTACGTCGGCTCCACTGGCTGGTCCACGGGCCCCCATCTGCACTTTGAGGTTCATCTCAACGGCAGTACCGTGAACCCTATGGATTACATCGGATAACCTTCCGCTCCCACAGCCCCATGGGGTTGTGGGAGAAACCATAATCAATTGTCCATTCCAATCGAGGTGTTCTCTTGAAACGTTCTGTAAAAGTCTTACTGGTGATCCTCGCCATCGTTCTGACGGCGGTTTTGACCTGTTTCGGTACCTGCCTGTATCTGACCGCCAATTGGACGCCCGCCGTCAGCGCCGACCCGGTGGCAGCCAAGATCGAGGAGCTGAGCGCCTATGTGGACCGGTATTTCATCGACGACTATGACACCGACGCCATGGTCGCCGCTGCGGCCGACGGCGCGGCCGAGGCCTTTGTCACGGCCACCGGCGACCGCTGGAGCTATTATGTCAGCGCCGAGGATATGGAAGCCCACAACGAACAACTCTATAACGCCTATGTGGGCGTGGGCATCACCATCTTAGAGGTGGAGGACGGCTTCCAGGTTACCTCCGTCAGCGAGGGCGGTCCTGCCGACCGGGCCGGCGTCCGCGTGGGCGATCTCCTCATCGAGGTCGAGAGTCAGAACGTCGTGGGCCTGGGCCTGGACGGCACCCGGGATCTGGTCCGCGGCGAAGAGGGCACTCAGGTGCAGGCCTGCTTCCTCCGGGACGGCCAGCGGCTGGAGGTCACCATGACCCGGGCCAGCATCATCTCCGACGTAGCGACCGGAGAGCTGCTGGAGGACGGCATCGGTCTGGTGACCATTGCCAATTTTGACTATCACTGCGCCGAGCAGACCATGGACGCCATCCAGTCTCTGCTGGACCAGGGGGCCAAAGCTCTGATCTTCGATGTACGCTTCAATCCCGGCGGGTTGAAGGATGAGATGGTGGAGGTCCTGGACGTGCTGCTGCCGGAGGGCGACATTTTCCGTAGCATGGACTATGACGGCAGGGAAGAGGTGGACCGCTCCGACGCGGATTGCCTGGAGCTGCCCATGGCCGTGCTGGTCAATGAGGACTCCTATTCCGCCGCCGAATTCTTCGCCGCGGCTTTGCAGGAATACGGCGTCGCCACGGTGGTGGGGACCCAGACCTGCGGCAAGGGCAATTTCCAGTATACCTTTGAATTGTCCGACGGGTCCGCCGTGGCTCTGTCCGTGGGCAAATACTTCACCCCCAACGGCAGAAGCCTGACCGATGTGGGCGTCACCCCGGACGTGGTCGCAGACATGGACGACGACGATTACTACAGCCGCTACGTGGGCGTCCTGGAACCGGAGGACGACGGGCAGCTTCAGGCGGCCCTGGAGGCCATGCGGAAGAAAATCTCTTGACAGGCGGAAGCAGGCAATACTATAATGAGGCTTGAATCCGCAGAACAAAACCGGAAGGATGGATATACGTGGCAAAAGAGTTTAAAATTACAAGCGCCCGGCTGAAAGAGCTGGAGGAAGAACTGAATTATCTGAAGACCACCCGTGAAAAGGAAGTGGCAGAGCAGATCAAGGAGGCCCGTTCCTTCGGCGACTTGTCGGAGAACAGCGAATATGACGAGGCGAAGAACGAGCAGGCCAAGCTCTACGGCCGCATCGCCGAGGTGGAAAACATCCTGGCCAACGCCGTCGTCATTGAAGAGAACGACGAGATGACCGATCATGTGGGCCTGGGCTGCAAGGTGCGCGTCATGGACCTGGACCTGGAAGAGGAAGAGGAATACACCATCGTCGGCTCCCAGGAAGCAGACCCCATGAACTACTGCATCTCCGACGACTCTCCCTTCGGCCGCGCCATGGTCGGCATGCGCGTGGGCGACACCGTGGAGGTGGAGGCCCCCGTGGGCATCCTGCGGTTCAAGATCCTCAGCGTAGAAAAGTAATCGAATTCAGCAAGGGGCTGTTAAAAAAGTCTGTCATTGCGAGCCAGTGTGCGCACTGGCGTGGCAATCCGTTCCCCTTTTGACCGCAGTTATCATACTTTTCCCATAAAAAG